>JAFGFE010000041.1 GCA_016931225.1 Candidatus Zymogenaceae bacterium | reverse complement strand
TCGCCGTGCTCCCGTTCGGGAACGTCACCTCGGCGTAATTGATCCCGCTGTAATACCTCAGCCCCTCACCGATGGTGTCGGTAATGATAACCCTCGGTATCGTCGCGTCAGGAAGCTCGTAGACAATATGATACGTTACCTCCGAGCCGACCGTCACGTTCCCGCCGGGAGGATCGATCAACGTCTTCGTGATGTTGTGGGCGGTGGCGATGGTGAGCGAATCCTGGGCGCTGTCAAAATAATCGTTATACGCAGGCGTTCCGCTGCCTTCCCGCTCCTCGCCGTTTGTGGTATCGAGACTTCTCCAGGTCACATTGGCGTCGTTCCAGAGGACCTCCGCAGGCTGTACGTCGTCGCCCACTGTTACCTGGTAGGACAACACAACCGCATTGGCGGGTCCCACCGCGATACTCGGTATACTCCACGAGAGGTCAGGAGCCAGGCTGTCGTCCGCGCCGGTTCCGGAGATCGATCCCGTAACGTACTCAAGTCCCGTCGGGATCACGTCCGTCACCTCAACATCGTACGCCGTGGAATTGCCGGTGTTCTCAAGGGTGATGGTATAGGTGATCACATCCCCGGCGTTTACGTCTATCCCGCCGGTGCCGTCATCCTTGGTGATGGTCAACAGCGACTCTACAAGATCGATGGTGTCGGTGGCGGTGTCCGTAAAAGAAGAGCCGGCGGCGTCGTATGATGTCCTCCCGGTGTTTGTCAGGGTGTCACCGTCGTCGCTTGTGGCGGTGTTGAGGACCATCGCATCAAAAAGTATATGGATATCGTCGGTGGGCCCGGTGAAACCCGAGAGGTTCCATCTAACGGTGTTCGTACCGGCGTTATAGCTGTCGAAGGTGACGGTGGGTTCCGTGTCCGTGCCAACATACGAGACACTCCACGAACCCGCGTATGTCATATCGGCGGGCAGGACATCCTCAACGATCACATTCGTGTATCCGGTCGTGCTGCCGTAATATGTGGTGACAATCTCGATGGGCACGATCTCGCCGATGGTGGCGGTTACGGGAATGATGTCCTTTGAAATATTGGAATACCCGGTATAGACCGTATCGACGGCGGACGCCGCCGTACAGGCCCCGCACTCTATCGTGACGGTGACGGTATTGTAAAGGTTCGCCTCCAGTGAGCCGGAATCGGGATACGCCCTCAGGGTGAAGTCGATATCGCCGTTGGCGTCCAGTGAAAGCCCGGTCCACTCAACGAATATGGGATTGCCCGCCCCGCCCGGCTGCGTGATGGTCGGCGTCGCCGTATAACCGGTATAGTCGGTAATGTTCGGGGCCATGATGGTGCCAAGGACGTAATCTGATCCCAACTCGTCGGTGATGATAACGGAATCGTCGGCCGTTCCTCCGCCGGTTTCGTCTATCTCGATGGTCCACTCGGCATATCCACCGGGGGGGACAGTCTGAAAATTGGGATCCTTGTCTATGGTCAGCGACGGAGCGGTGGCCGTGAGATCAACGGTTGCCGGAGCCATGACGATCGGCCCGGTGCCGCAATAGTCATCGTAGGTGACCACCACACTGTTGGAACCGGTCTTGTCTATGCCGCAGGTGCCGGGACTGCTGACCAGATCGTAGGTGATGGTGATGGTCTCGTTCTGTAAAATTTCGCCGCCGAAATAGTCCTCGTCCCAAGTCAGGGTAACGGGGCCGTCCGATCCCGCGTTGATGGGCTCATCTATTCCGGATGTGTTGGTCAGCGGCCCGCGCAGGTCGCTGACGATAGAAGTATTGCCGTCAACATGTGAATACCCGGCTGGAAGCGTACTGTCAATTTGGGGATGGTATGCGGAAGTGGCCCCATTGGTAAATACTATTTCGATTCCCGCCCCGCATGTGGTGACAATGCCGCTCGCCGAAACATTGCGGGAAACATCCGGTTGGGTTACCAGTCCCGCGTTCGCCGAATCGCTCTCCCCGGAGCAGCAGCCCCAGTCCACCCCCGCCACGTTGTCCAGCGGGACGTCACACCCGCCGGCAATAATGGTCGCCGTGAGCGTATAGGTGAACGAATCGCCGGGATTCATATCGACCACTTCCCAGGAATAGGGATCGACCACGCTGACCGGAGTGAGGGCGGGACTTGCAACCGGGGTAATACTGAAAAACGTGGTGTTGTCTGGGAGATCATCGGTCATCACCACGTCATACGCGGTCATGTTCCCGGTGTTTTCCAGCACGATCGTCCAGGATACCGAATCACCCGGCTCACCGTATACCGGGTCCGGGGATTTGGTCACTTCGATCTCGGGATTCCCCTCCTGGGAGCTCAGTGAGTTTGTGGCGACGGTCTTTGCGTCGCCGCAGACGGTTTCATACTCCAGGTTCAGTAACATGGTGCTGCCGTCGACATAATCGACGCAGCCGGTGGTGGAAAGCTCGTAGTCGAAGGTGATGGTATATTCCGCCCCCGGGCTCATGCCGGCGTCTCCCGGCTGGTTCCAGAACTCCCAGGTCAGGGTGCGGGTGCCGGCGTTGTAGCTGAAGCTCGCGGGGTTTTCGCAGCAATTGACGCCGACGCCGCAGTCGGTGTCGCAGTCTATCGTGTAGGAACCCGGAATATATTCAAGCCCGTCGGGAAGCTGTTCGGTCACCACCAGGCTGTAGGCGTTTGACTCCCCGATGTTTTGGAACTTGATGGTGCCGGTGCTCACGTTGTTTTTACACAGGTCAACATCGGTGCTGGAGTGCTGGGTGATGGTCACCTTTGTGGTGAGCTCCTCTACATGTGAGTACACCGGAGCGGTGTCATCACAATAGCCCGTGGGACCACATCCCCAGAGCGCCATGACGCTGTTCGTGCGATTGTTGCAATCGACGATATACGCGGGCAACGTGATTTCCACCGTCTCACCCGGGGGGATTTTGCTGACGATCCACTCCAAGGTGGTCTCCCCCGGATTCGGGTAGTCGTTGGTCTGGGTAAAGAGCACCGATTCCCCCGCGGCAACGCCGGAGATCGTATAGGGATTTCCGGGGTCGTATTCCAGACCCTCGCCCAGCACGTCAACCACATCCACAGAAAAGGCGGGCCCGCTGCCCCGGTTTGTCACGTACAACACCCACTCCGGGGGAGTGATGCGATCGGTGACAAAGATAACCTCCGGGGTCTTCTTGATCAGGATGTCCCCTCCCCATGTTCGGCCGGCCTCGTATGACATGGCGTCTATCGACTCGACGCCGCAGGTGTCATAGTAAATTACCCGTGCTTCAACACGATTTTCGTCGTCACAGTTCTTCTGGAGGTAGAAGCTGAAGCTCCCGTCGCCCGAGCCGGTCAGATCGCCGATATCCCAAATGAGCCTCCCGGCAACAGAGGTGTCCAGGGCGCCGTAGTATCCATCCAGGATGCCGGTGTCGGCACTCGCCGGTATGGGGCCCACGTAATCTACATAATCGTAATTCGATCCGCCGGTGGTGGAAAAATCACCATCGAGATCCACCTCGATGCGCACCCCGTAGGAGGGATTAGTCTGGTTGAGATGGAAGGTGAAGAGGGATTCCTCGCACCGACGGATAACCGACGAACAGACGCCGCCCTGGTAATGGCAGAATGTGGACACAGCCAGGTTGGGGGGAAGATCCCGGGCCGTCACCCAGCAGCCCTCGTGAAACTCGTCGCTGGTAGTACATACGCTGTTGGGAAAGCCGGAAACGATAAAATCCGACCAATCGACGAAGTCACCGGGTACGCTGGGTGTGGCTCCGCCGGTAAAACAGATGGTATACTCGATCTCGAGCACATCGCCGGCGTCGGGTGTGCCGGGGAGAAAACTGAGGTCTATCGGAGACCCCAGGGTTATGTTTTGTGTTATCGGTGCACCGCTGTTCAGGGTGAATGTGGCCGGGCCGATTGTCTCATACGAGCCCGCGTTGTCGAAAAGCTGATTGTTGTCGCCGTTTTCGGTAAAGAAAATATCAGCCCAGGTGGATCCCGCTGTATCGATCGAGGCGTTGAACGTCAGGGTATTGGTGTAGGTAACACAGTCGCACAGGTCCTCGATCCCCGGATTGGCGACCTTTAATGAGGTAAACGGGGCTATCAGTTCATCGTCGCAATCGACGCCGAGGTTGAATGACGCGGCGGTCTCCGACGCATTACAGATAATGCAGTCTGTGTCGGCCAACTCCGCCGTCACACTGTTTGACACGACGGTACCGCAGATACACAAATCCGCCGAATACCCGTCACCGGCGGTACCGATCGCCATGTCGTATTCCAGGACGACCGGAAAGGCGCCCGTATATCCCACGGGGATATCCCAGGTGATCGTCCGGGAGGTATGATCTACATTTGCAATAACGGTTGCGGGCGTGACGAGATTAGAAATAATTCCGCCGGCGGGATAGGTGTCGACCACCGTTATGGGCGGGGTCTGCAGGGTGCCGCCGAAATCGCACAGGGGGCCGTCGTAACCCACGGTCACCCGGTAGGTGGCCGCACTGCCGTCCATATAGAGCGAGTCGCCGTCACCGTTCGGGTCAGTCTTCTCGATGGTTAAAAGATCGTCTCCCACCAGGTTCAGGTAATCATCGTCCGGTGTCACCGGGCAGGGTATTGGAGGGGCGCCGGGGATGTAACAGATGGGCACAACGTTTATCAGCTCAACATAATTTTCCACGCCGACGGTACAATCGGTTCCCAGGTAACTGGCGGTGAGATCGAAGGTGAAGACCTCCGGCACGCCTGGAGCGAATGAAACCACGGGCCAGGTAACGGTTTTCACTCCTGAGCTGTTATCGATTACTCCGGAACGATCCGCATTGCTGGCGGTGAAGCTTTCCGGAAACGTATCCTGGACCTGGGCGTCCACCGATGCGATGGCGTCAGCATCGAGGGTGACGGTAACGGTGTAGGTGTCTGTATCGCCCTCGGACAAGTTGTCGGGCCCTGTTTTCACCACGGTAAAGTAGGGCGCCGTCGGCGCGTCTCCCACCGCCAGCTCCTTCACCGGGGGATAGAAGGGCTCGCCGCAGTCGTCGTAAAAGTACGGCTCGAAGACCAGAGCCTCACAGTCGGCGGGAAAACAGCGGTTTTCCCATTCCATCTCGAAGAAGAACTCCACCGTACCATTGGGGGCGATGACGTAATCCAGGGCGGGATTGTTATTCTCCACCGAAATAGTATATACATATGCGTATATGGCGGGATCATACGTACCGCCGGGAGGACCAAAAGTCACGTTATACGCACCATCGGTGTCGTATACATTGAGGAGGATCAACTGTTCGGGAAAAGACGCCTCGAATGTGAGGTTTCTGATGTTCCCTGCGTCGGCCCCGGGATTCTCAACGATAACCCTGACGGTATAGGAGCCGCAGTAGGGAATATCCACGCTCGAAAGAACCGTCGCCCCCGCGGCGTCGTAAAAATCATACTGGAGGTTCGGAGTGTTGTAGAGGAGCTCCACGCTCCCCTCCACCTCTTCGGTCACCCGGGTACATGGGGCGGTGGCGCCGTCGCATCCGTCATACTCGGCGGTAAATATCGTGGCGATGTCCAAACACGCATCCACCGTTGCGGTGACGGTCCCATGCGCCGTCGAGAAATCGTATGTGGTGTATCCGTCGATATCGCCGATGGTCACCGGCCATACGATTCCGCTGGTGTCGGTAAGTCCCGCACCGAAGGACGCGTCCAGTTCCACGTTATTCAGGCGGCCCGGCCCGGTGTTGATGACCCTGATGTACCACTCGGCGGTGTCCCCCACCTCCCGCTCCTGAACCAGGGTGGACCCGCCGATGCCGTCGGTCAGTTCGATCACCAGGTTCGGCTCGGTAACCAGTATTGAGGGAGAATTGTCGCTGATTGACTGGGGGTTTAAGAGGGAGTCGGTATAGGTAACCGTTACATCAAGTGTGCCCCCGGTAGTGGCAAAACAGTTCGGGCCGATGGTGAGCGTCTCCGACCATGAGGCTCCGCCCGCCATGTCTCCGACGGTCCATACCACGTCCGGGAGGCCCGCAGTACTCGGCGAACCGGAGGCGGAATAATACTCATAATTCGCCGGCAGTGTGGCGGTTACCACGACATTTGTGATATCGTCAGTTGGTGTCGCCCCCGGATTGTTCACGGTGATGGTGAACGTACCCTCGCCGCAGACCTCGATTGAGGGCGGCGAAACCAGCCCCACATCCTGAGCGAGAACGAACGCCCCGACACACAGACATAAAAGAACCGTTATTACCCGAATATACCTGGCAACCATGACCATACCGCTCGAAGTTTTATGTTATTGAATATCTAACTCTATTTCCACCGTGAGTTTGTGTACCTCAAACACCGCCAGCTCAACCAGATGAGTCACGTTGCTTGTAACCGTCACCCGCTCGCGATCTTTCTTCCCCGGTCGGAATGAATCGGAAAACTCGCTGTCGGTGAGCAGGGAGACCACGTGGGCACCGGGGGAAATATTGTCGAAGGCAAAGTTCCCTCTTCGATCCGTCGTCGCGGTTTTCGTTCCGTCCAAAAGCACCACAACTCCCTCCGCCCCCGTTTCACCGCGATCGTACACTCCGTTATCATTAGAATCGACATACACTCGGCCGGATACCTTGCCTGTGGATTCTTTATTTTTCTCTTCCTGTTTTTTCTTCTCTTCCTCTTGTTTCTTCTTTTCCTCCAGCGCCTTCTTTTCCGCCTCCCTCAACGCAAGCATTTCCTCGGCGGTGGGCGGCGGCGGGGGCGGCGGGATGTATCCCAGGGAAAACTCCACCCGGGAGGTCCCCCCCCAGAAAACGGATACGATGATCGATGACTCCCCAATCAGGAAATAGTCGTCGGGAAGCTTTCTCTCGTCCAGGGCGACCAGGTGCTCACCCGGCTTGACTTCATCGAACAGGAACGAACCATCTTCTTCAGACGTCACCCGCTCTCCGTTTTCCATCACCAGGGTGACGCCCCCCAGACCGGTCTCGTCCGCGTTCTTCATCCCGTTTTCATTGGCGTCCACAAAGACGCTTCCCTTTATTTTTCCCTTTCTCTCCATCACGTCCCCGGAAAGTGAGATGTCCGCGGTGTCGGTATCCGAGAGCTTCACACCCCGACGATCCGTACCGGTAACGACCACCCTGTTGGTCATCAGGCCCCGTGAGGCGTTCCCCTTGACCGTCACGTGATACTTCAGCGTAATCGATTCCCCCGCGGCAAGCTCTCCCAGCCGCCACAGAAGCGTGGACGATCCCGTCGGATCGGAGAAAAACTTACCGTCCTTGATGGTGCTGCCGGAGACATATCCGACGCCCGTGGGCAGGGTGTCCCTGATCACGACATCCGAGACGGCCCCCCGTCCCGTGTTATCGATATGCAGGGTATAGATGACGACGCTACCGACCTTGACGCTGGTTGGCGTCGCCGATTTTCTCACCGAGAGATTCCCCGACTCCTCCTCAACCGGACCGTCGCCCACGATCAGGGTAACGGTGACGCCGTCGTCTATGCCGCCGCTCGCCTTCACATCCAGCTTGTATGTGCCCGCGGCGACGGACGCATCTGTCTTCACGACAAGCACGGTAGAGGGAGATTGAGACGTGATCACCGCCGTCGGCTCAAATGAGGCGCTCATCCCGGCGACAAGCCCCGAAACCGAGAGCTCCGCCTCGAAGTCGGCATTGGACCTGCCGGTGACGGTGTATCGGGCGGCGTCACCCGGGTCGATGGTATTGGTCGTCGGATCGGCGACGAGATGCCCCTCGGGCTCCTCTCCTTTGATAACCAGCGTCACCGTGTCGCTGCGTGTGCCCACCCCCTCGCTTTCGCCGACAATGGTCAGGGTATAGGTACCCGCGGGCGCGGTCTTCTCCGTGGTGATCCGGAGCTTCGTTTCGGTCTTATCACAACCGCAGTTTTTATCCGGTGCAACCGGGTTGTCGTCGAAGGACCCGTCGGTACCCGTGGGCAGCCCCCGAACCGAGAGGCTCACCGGGTCGTCAAAATCATCGAACGTGACCACAACAGCATAGAAGGTGCCGGTGCCGGCGTCGACGGTCCTCGAGGACGGGGACGCCTGAATGTCGAAGTCGCCCTGTTGCCCTCCCTCGATGACCAGCGTCACCGTGTCGGTGCGCCTGCCCACCTCATCGCTTTCACCGACGATGGTAAGGGTATAGGTACCCGCGGGCGCGGTTTTTTCCGTGCTGATGCGGAGCTTTGTCTCGGCGTTGCCGCAGCTTTCACATTGTCCGTTCGGCTCAACCGGATTCTTATCGAAGGACCAGTCGGCGCCGGCGGGAAGCCCCTCAACAGAGAGGCTCACCGGGCCGTCGAAATTGTGAAACTTGACCACAACGGTGTAGAAGGTGTTGTCGCCGGCGTCCACGGTCCGCCTGGGCGGCGCGGCGTGGATGTCGAAGTCACCCACCGCCACCATCGAGATCGACGGAGATCCGGCAATTCCCAGGTCGTGGGGAAGGCCGAAAACACCCAGCGCCGGGGCCGTCAGTATCAGAATCAGTGCTGTAATTTTAAGTGTGGTTTTCATTTTTATTCACCGCCGTTTAGAACTTGCCCGTCGCCTTGAAGTACCCGATATGTGCGTCGAAGTCATTGGAATGATCTTCACGGTCGTAATACTCCTGATATTCGTACCCCACCGACAGTTTGAGAAATTCCCAGGGCTCATACCCGACTTCCACAAAGCCGTCCATCTTGTGATTGTCCACTTCGCCGTGGGTGATAGCATATTTATAGCCGCCCACCAGCTCCCAGTCCTCGATAAAACGATATTTCCCCCCCGCAATGATGGTGTCGGTATCGGTGGTGATGGTGTCCAACGGGTAGGTCCTGATCCGGCTTCGGTCATGGGTATATTCCAGATAGAAGGCCACGATATCGCTCTCGGATGAATACTCAAGTATCACCGTTCCCTCATCCTCATATGTCTCATCCCGGGCGGGGCCGGAGATATCCTGAGTCATTTCCATCTCGTACAAGAGACTCAGGATGAGGTTGGGAGTAATATCCCAGATGATCTCCGCCTGGGTCAGGTAATCATATGTTTCGGTCCGGGGATCGGTCGTCATATCCTCGGAAAGACCCAGCTCGAACTTGAACCGGGATACTATCGTCGTCATGGGTCGGTATGTGATAATGGTGGAGACCACATGCTCCCGGTCGGTGACATACCCCGCAACATAGTCGTCCATTTGTGCGAACTTGTAATCGACTCCAATGGAGAAATTCTCTTTATCGTAGGCAAATCCAAAGTAGGTGGTGTCCTCCCGAAGCGTCAGTCCGCTCCGGTCCTCGCCGTCCGTCAGGAGTTCATCCTGCTCGAGATACAGACGAAAATCGGGGACCGGCTCCATATCCACCCTGGCGAGAATGTAATGTGTCCTGGTGTCATCCAGGGAATCGATGCGGTTTTGATAGTTTTCAAAAATATACACCGTTTCCAGGTGCACCGGGCCCGTCACGCCGGTTTCGCCCAGCATCCCCCGCGCCCCCAAAAGCGCCCGCCAGGTGCGATCGTCCAAGCTCTGGGGATTGGAGTCGTCCTCTTCCATGAGCATCTCAAATCCCGCGATATAGTGGAATTTCCCCGCGGGCGTGTAGGTGTAATTGATATACATGTCCCTGCTGGTGGTCGTGGGAAGCAGGGTATCGTGGGGAATGTTGTCCCGGGTTTCGGTATATCCGGCGGTGAGAGTATGATCCAGTATAAACTCATACTGGGCGCCCAGATTCCATGATTCCTCGTCGGTCCCCAGTCCGATCTCGATTTCCGGGTTCAAATCGTAATCCGCCGTGCCCGATTTGAACGTGAAGGGATTGTCGAACAATATCTCCTCCACCACGCTGTCCATCGAGAGGCTTGTGGTACCGAAGGTGAGAAAATCCCGCTCGACACGGTAGTAGTTTCCCCACAGTTGGAATCGGTCGTCGGGCCGCCAGAGCAGATTGGCCCGATAGGCGTAGCGCCTCAGGTCATCGGCGGAATTGGGCACCTCGCTGATTGCCATCTCGCCCTGAAGGAGAAATTCATCGTTGACATTGATATTCAGGTCTGTTCCGTATACCTGGAGCCTCTCATCCCACATGGTGGAAAGACTGGAACTATCCGGCATGTTGTTGAGGTAGGTCACTCCCAGCCGGACATATTCGTGGGGCTGAACCCACAGGCGTGAGCCGGAGATGTACCGGTTGTATCCGCCGTTTGGATCGTCGTAATCATATGTGGCGCGGATATACACCGGATTTCCCGCAAAATTCGTGGCGTCAACCCTGCGGGTGAAGGTGATCTCTCCGTCGTCGTAATCGATGCGGTAGTCAACACCCCGGCGCATCTTCTGGTCCTTGACGATGCGCGAGGGATTGTTCTTGTCCCTGACTCGGAGATAGATCGTCTCGCTCCCCTCAACGAGAGGGAAATTGGACAGGTAGTAGGGTCCGGATGAGCCGTCGGCGGCGATCTCCTCCTCGGCCTGTTCGCCTCGCACCGCGCCACCGACCAATTCAAGGCCGTACTTTTCGCCCTCAAGGTGAATGGTGCCGCCTCGAAATTCCGGTTCAAACCTGGTGAAGAGGGTGTCGGTGAAGACTCCCATATCATGGTCGCCCGCCGACAGATAATTTTTATCCCGCTGAATTTTTAGGTAGAATTCGAGGTTCGGCTCGTAGTTGTACGTTCTTTCCCGGTAGTGGAGATATCCCTCCACGTCGTAATAGTGATAGAGCACCCCGTCGGCAAGGATATCCACGGTGGTGGTGTTGGAGAAATAATCCGGGAGCCCCCGATCGCTTTCCTCAAAATCGACTTCGTTCCCCCCGATCGAGGAATAATTCACCCGAACGATCCCGAGTCCCATCAAAAATAGATCGGTTCCTGACTCTTCGTCTTCTATGAGGATGGAAAAGACGTTGACGGGGATAATAAAAAGAATACTGCATAAAAGCAGTAGAGACCTCAGAACGATGTTTTTTTTCAACACAATCTACCAGAACTAATATAGAAAACAGGAGTAACTCACATTGAGAATCAGCCAGACATGCAGCATCCGAATGAGCGAATCCTATTAAAATTTGATCATTGTCAGCCCGTGTTTTATGTCATGCCTGTTCATTCACCGCCATGTCCGCTCACCTCATGCCGGAGCAATTTTTTTAATTATCCCGAACACTTGAAACAATCCCGGCGATGAAGTATTTCTTTGTACAATGCACACATTCTTCGTAAAATATTTTAAATTTTTTCAGAAGAGAAGTCAACACAAAAAACCTTTAAATCTGTATTCAGATTATATTCAAATTTCTCAATATGATACTTAATTATCCATATTTTAATACACATAGACATATAATTTCTTACCATTAGCCGCCGAAGAATCACCGGAAACGTCCGTCTTGAGTGTGTGAATCCGGCGGCGGACGGAATGCTGGCAGTATCGGACGGCGAATCGCACTGTTTCTCTCTGTCATCTGTGTATGCCCCCCCGACATTACGAAGCGTACATCTTTTCTATGATGTCCTCATACATCTCACTGATCTTCTTGCGCTTGACCTTCATGGTGGGGGTCAGCTCGCCGTCCTCCTGGTCAAGGCGCTTGTCAAGTATGGTGAATTTTTTTATGGTTTCCACCTGGGCCAGATCATTATTCACCAGTTCCACCTCCCGATGGATAAGCGCATGTATCTCCGGATTCTTCGAAAGGTTGGCGTACGTGGTAAAGGGGATGCGCTTCTCCTGGGCGTATTTCGTCACATTTTCCTCGTCGATGAGGATGAGCGCCGTGAGATATTTCTTCCCCTCGCCGATGACGATGGCGTCGTTGATGTAGGGAGATGACTTGAGTTTGTTTTCGATAAACTGCGGGGCGACGTTCTTTCCGCCGGCGGTGATGAGAATATCCTTTTTTCGGTCGGTAATAATCAGGTATCCCTTATTGTCGATGACACCCACATCTCCGGTATGGAGCCAGCCGTTCTTCAGTGTTTCTTCCGTAGCGGCGGGATTCTTGAAATAGCCGAGAAACACGTTCCCGCCCTTCACCAGTATCTCACCGTCGTCGGCGATATCCAGCTCCACGCCGGGCAGCGGTTTTCCCACGGTGCCCAGCTTGATATCGCCCTCGTGGTGAATCGTGGCGGGACCGGAATCCTCTGTCTGACCGTATACCTCCCGTATGGGAACTCCGATGGCGTGAAAAAACTCCAACACCGCGGGAGAGATGGGAGCCGCGCCGGAAATTACCAGCCGCGCCCGATCCATTCCCAGTCTCTCTCGGAGTTTTCTGAACACGGTGAAATTGAAAAGTGCGTACAGGATCTTCATCGGAAGTGTGACACCCGAACGGGAAAACTTCTGCTGTACATACCGGTTCCCCACCATCAAAGCGACCGCGAACAGGACGCGCTTGAACCAGGTGGCGTCCTTCATCCTGAGCAGTACCGCGGAGTGGTATTTTTCCCAGATGCGGGGAACGCCGAAGATCACCGTGGGGGAGACCTCCCGCATGTTGTCCGTGACGGTGTCGAGGTTCTCGATGAAGTTGATGGTGTAACCGAAATGGATGCCGTTGAACACCGTCATGACCCGCTCGGCGATATGAGAGAGCGGCAGGTAGGACAATACCTCGTCGTTTTCATAGATACGGTTGGACTTTCCCAAAGAATCCACGGTCCACAGGATATTCCCGTGGGACAGCATCGCCCCCTTGGGCGGGCCGGTGGTGCCGGAGGTGTACACGATCAGGGCAGGGTCATCGGTTTTCATGGCGTTCAGGCGTCGGGAGAGGGCGTCCGAATGTTCCTGTATATATTCCCGCCCCATCTCCATGAAATCACCGAAGCTTATTACCTTTTCATCCTGAAAGCCGCGAAGCCCGGTCATATCGATGACGATGATTTTCTCGAGCCTCGGGAGCTCATCGACCACCTCCAGCGCCTTGTCGAGCTGCTCCTGGTCCTCAACGAAATAGAACCGGGCCTCGGAGTGATCCAGTATGTAGTGCACCTCGCTGGCGGCGTTTGTGGTGTAGATGGCGGTGGTAATGCCGGAGACGGACTGGATACCCAGGTCAATATACAGAAATTCCGGGCGGTTTTCGCAGATCAGGGCGACCCGCTCTCCCGGTTCGTGCCCCAGGGCCAGAAGCCCACCGGCCACCTCACGAACGTGCCGGGCGTACTCGTCCCAGCCGATCTCCCGCCAGATGCCGAATTCCTTCGTACGCATGGCAACCCTGCCGCCGTACTTTTCCGCCTGGGAAAAAAACAGATCCGGCACCGTATTGATGGTGTGTGCCGATTGTCGTGTCTGTGCCGTACTCACAAAAACACCTCGCTGTTTTCGAGATATCTTTTCAATGCCTATACTATGACATCATCGCACGCGGGCCAGTGACCGGTATCACTATCGCCATCTTTTTTTGCGCTTGTAGCGCTTTGGGCCTTCTTCGGAAACGTCTTTCCCCACCCCCAGGTAAAACTCCTTCACATCCTCGTTTTCAAGGAGGTTACGGGACACGTCGGAAAGGACGATCCTGCCTGTTTCCAGCACGTATCCGTAATCCGCCACGGATAACGCCATGTTTGCGTTCTGCTCCACCAAGAGGATGGTGATCCCCTCCTCGTTGATGGTCTTGATGATATCGAAAATCTCGTTGACCAGTATCGGAGCCAGCCCCAGGGACGGCTCATCCAGCATGAGAAGACGGGGGCGGGACATGAGACCCCGGGAGATGGCGAGCATCTGCTGCTCGCCGCCGGAGAGAGTTCCCGCAGTTTGCCGCGCCCGCTGGGAGAGTATTGGGAAATACCCGAGCACCCGCTCCAGATCCCGGGCCATCGCCTCCCTATCGTGCCGGGCGTACGCCCCGATCTTCAGGTTCTCCATCACCGTCAGCTCCGGGAAGATTTCCCTCCCTTCGGGAACGTAGGAGATGCCCAGTGGCGCCACTTTCACCGCCTTTTTGCGCTCAATGCGCTTTTCCTTAAAGGTAATCGTTCCCTTTTCCGGCTGATCGTCAAGGAGACCCGCCACCGTCTTGAGGAGCGTCGTCTTGCCCGCGCCGTTTGCCCCCAGTATCGTCACGATGCTCCCCTCTTTGACCTCCAGTGAAATCCCCTTCAGGGCGTTTATCTTTCCGTACAGGGTCTCGATGTTGGATACCGAAAGGAGCGGCTTCGCCTCCTTACGCCCGGCGACCTCCTTCGATCGAGGCGCGGTGATTCGCGGGCCGGCGTCGGCCGTTTGGCTATTTTGCTTCCCCAAATAGGCCGTCAGCACCTCGGGATGACCCTGTACGTGGGACGGGGTACCCCGGGCGATTTGTTTTCCGAAATTGATGGCCATGACCTCGTCGGAGATACCCATAACCAGGTTCATGTCGTGCTCCACCAGCACCACGGTAATCCCCAGCTCATCCCGGATATCACCGATCCAGATCATCAGGTCCTGGCGCTCCTCCAGGTTCATCCCCGCCGACGGCTCATCCAGAAGCAAGAGCTTCGGCTTGAGGGCCAGCGCCCGTCCCAGCTCCACCAGCTTCCTGGTGCCGTAGGGGAGGTTGACGACGAACTGATCGCGAGCGGACTGGATTTCCAGGAAATCGATGATTTCCTCGGCTACCTCCCGCTGGGCGATCTCTTCCCGGTTGGCCCATTTCCCGAACCGTAACATCGAGCGCAGCACACCGTGCTTCATATGGATATGGCGACCCAGGAGAATATTATCGAGGCTCGTCATGTGGGAAAAAAGCTCGATATTCTGAAACGTCCGCGCCACGCCGACTCGGGCAATATAATCGGGTCTTTTTTTCGAGATGTCCAGACCGGCAAACTCGATTTTTCCCGAATCCTGTCGGTATCTGCCGCTGATGCAGTTGAAAATGGTGGTCTTGCCCGCGCCGTTAGGGCCGATGATGGAAAATATCTGACCTTCCTCGACGTCGAAGGAGACATCATCGAGGGCCGCAAGCCCGCCGAAAAATATCGAAAGGTTGGAAACCGAAAGAAGTGCCATATGCCGCCCGCATACCTGTAATCATGCACGCCCGGCTTTCGTCGGCCGTACTGTCTTTCTTCAAGAAACCGGATTCCACCGGTTTTTTCCCCTCACCTCACACGTTCGGGACGGGGCGTTTCGCCCCGTCCCATATGTTGTTCTGTGATTCTATTCCCTGGGGTATATCCAATCTGTGATCTTGACCAGCTCGCCCGTCTCGGCGTCGGCCCGCATCAGATAGAAGGTAGTCTGTCCCCGATGGTCGTCGTCGGTATAGGTGACGTCATGGATAAACATACCGGTGACGTTCTCGAAGGAATCCAGGGCCTCTATGAGGCCCTCCCTCGTCAGCGGTTCCTCCGCACGCTTGAGGGCCTCGACCAGGTACTCGGCGAAATAAAATCCTGCAATGGTAAAAGTCCCCGGAGCCGTATCGGCCTCACCCTCGGCGTATTTTTCCAGCTGTTCCCGATACCAGACGGACGCCTCGGAATCATCCTGTGGGTTGGGGGCGAAATTTGCCACTATGGCGCCGTCCCACGCCTCACCCAAGAGACTGATCATCACCGGGTCGGAAATGGCGCTGGTGCCGAGCCACTGGGGCAGGTATCCCAGGGCGGCACAGCTTCCCACAAACAGGGCGCAGTGCTTGGCGGTGCCGTAGAGCACCACCGCCTCGGCTTCGGACTCCATCATCGTTAGAGCGTGGTTTGAAAAGTCGGTGTCGGACACCTCATAGGGAACCGCCGCCACAACTTCCAGTCCCAGGTCCGCCAGTGCCTCCTCCGCGCCGGCCTTGCCGTCGCCGCCGAACTCGTCGTTCTGGTAAAACACGCCGATCTTCTCGATGCCCAGCTCCTCCACGGCGTAGTAAGTCAGCGCCTGGGAGCCGAGATAATACTGGGGATAACCCACGAAGACATTATCGAGGGGCGGCTCGGAGATGCCCCGATGACCGGCGATGACGCCCATCCAGGGCACGTCGCTCTCATCCAGATATTCCTTGACCGCCTCGGCGTTGGCCGCGCCCAGAACGCCCACGATACAGAACACTTCCTCTTCCTCCACCAGCCGCTTGACGTTGGCCAGGGCGTTTGGCGGGTAGTAGCCGTCATCCAGGATGATCAGCTCTAGCTTCCTGCCGTTTATCCCCCCGGCGTCGTTCAGTGCCTGAAAGTAGGTCCACATAGCCCGCTGGACCGCGCCCCAAGCGTTGGCCGGACCGGTCTGAGGGCCGGTGGTGCCGATGAGGATGGTATCCTCGGTCACGCCGGGAACCTCCTGGGCCGATGCCACCGCACAGAACAGGCCGATGACCAGCGCACATACAAAAATGATTTTGATTGCTCTCATTGTTCCCTCCTCATGTTTTTATGAGGTTAAAAAATGGTTATGATGAGTATCGATGATCGCGGCAGTCTACTTCAGAGTTACATGCGATTTTAAATGACATCCCTCACACCTTCTTTTCGTAATGCCGGGCCAGAAGCCCGCTGGGGCGTATCGCCAGAACGAGGACGATCACCAGAAAGGCAAACGGCGTCTTCAAATCCATGGAGACGTAGCGGCCGAAGAGGTTTTCCGACACCCCCAGTATCCACCCTCCCACGATGGCGCCGGGGAGGCTCGTGAGTCCCCCCAGGGTGGCGGCGGCGAAGGCCTTTAAGAACGGATAGAGCATCATGCTGTTGTTGAGAAAGAACTTGGACGCCGTCAGAATCCCCGCCAACGCCCCGAGCATGGAGCTGATCCCCCAGGTGAGGGCAAAGACCCGGTTTGTGTTGATGGCCATCAGCCGGGCGGCGTCCACGTTTTGTGACGTGGCCCGCATGGCGACGCCCACCCGGGCGTAGCGGAAGAACAGAAACATGATGACGATAATGATGACGGTAATGGCGAAGATGATCACGTCGAGCTGGTTGAGGGGGACGTTGCCCAGCTTGTATATTTTAAAATGGGAAAGCGGCTCCGGCATGCGGTGATCCTGGGTGCCGAAGATCGGGATGGCGGCGCCGTCCAGCATCAGCCACCAGCCGATGGTGATGACGATGAGACCCAGCATATTCGGCTCCTCCGCCGCGCGGATGGTCAACTCGATGATCATGCCCAGCACGAACGCCGCGATGAAGCTGACAATAAGCACGCACGCAAAGATGGCCGAGACGATGAATCCCTCCCCCATCCACGAGAGAAACGGGACCGTCGATATCGTCCCATGAACGATTTCGGTCAGGGGAGCCATGAATTTCTCCATCAGCCGATAGCTCACAAAGGCGATGACCATCCCCATGTTGCCGTGGGCGAAATTGAGGACCTCGGACGTCTTGTAGATCATCACGATCCCCAGGGCGATCAGCCCGTAGAGGCTGCCCGTGGCCAGCCCCTGGAGCACGATAAACAGTATCTTTTCAAATTCGCTCATATATCCCTATCCAAACGGTCCCGTTAAAACGGCCACATCTTCCAGTAGATTTTTATCTTTATCCATCGTCCCCGAAGTCCCAGGGGCTCGAAGACGATGATGAGAACCATGATGGCGCCGGTGATGACCGAATTGAGCCAGCCCAACTCCGCAAGAAGCTGGGGCAGCATGGTAAAGAGTATCGCCCCCAGGATGGAACCGAGTATCGATCCCAGCCCCCCCACCACCACCATAGCCAGCATATAGATGGACTGGATAAGGTTGTACTGCACCGGGGCGATGAAGGTGATCATATGGGCCTGAAGTGCGCCGGCCACCCCCACAAAAAAAGCGGAAACGGCGAAGGCCAGGGTCTTGTAGTAGGTCAGGTTGACGCCCATGCTCTCCGCGGCGATGTCGCTGTCCCGGATGGCGATGAAGGCCCGGCCGATGCGGGAGCGCACCAGGTTGATCGCCAAGAACGTCATGATCACGGTGACGATCATGATGAGAAAATATATCTGCTGCTCTTCTCCCAGGGCGAATGACCCGACAACCAGGTCGCCCTTGAGGGTGTGCCCGAATACCCGAAACGGCGGCGTCTCCAGCCCCATGCGGCCCCCGGTCACCTTCTCCATCAAACCCAGGATCTGCTCGACGGATATCCCAAACCCCAGGGTGGCGATGGCCAGATACGGCCCCTCCATCCTCAGGGCGGGAAGCCCCAGGATGAATCCAAACAGGGCCGACACCAATCCCGCCAGCGGCAGGGCCACAAGGAACGGGAATCCGAGCTTGAGCATCAGCAACACCGACGTGTACGCCCCGATGGCGAGGAATCCCGCATGTCCCAGGGATACCTGACCGGTATAGCCCACCAGCAGGTTCAGGCCGATAGCGACGATGATGTTGATTAAGAGGAGACTTGCGATGTAGATGTAGTACGTTTTTGCAAACAGCGGGAAGGCAATGAGGAGGGCCAAGAGGACGACGCTCCAAAACAGAACGACGCCGCTCTCGAACAGCTTGATATCTTCGAAATACGATCGCTTGAGATCCATAAGGCTCCTGTGCGGATTGTTCCGTTAAAAGGCGCGGTATGGTCAGCGTGATCGTGAGTAGGAAAGGGTGTGTTAAGTATTTCCCGTGTGAAAGAGAAAGCGGATACGCGATTGATATGAATATATTGAGTGTTATATAACAAAGCCTTACTGAGATTTCAAGCTTTTCTTTACACAAACTTCATAAAAATGTTCATAAGGGTTTTTTTTTAATTTTGAAGGAGGTACGTACCAAATCTGTGCGGCCTGCACCCGATCTGTGCTATTTTCTCGCCTCCACGAAGAGAAAAAGATGGCCGAACGCGATGCCGTTGACCGCCTGTTTCGATTCCGAATAGCCGGAGTAATCCCCTTCGAACCAGGGATCCCGACTGCCGGTAAAAAAGAGGGCCCCGGCCGCATCGCGGTGCTTCGTATCGCCGCCCAATGCGTACGCATACGCCATGACGTCCGCACCCAGAAGGAGCCAGTTATTTATAGAGGGGACGTTGTTGCCGCTGGACCATTCATCGGCGGGATCGCCGGTGCGGCCGTCCAGCCACCACTCGTAGGGATACGCCGCCCGGGATGTGCCGTCCAGAGGTACAAGCTCCAGAAGCGCATAATCGACAAGCCAGTCGGCATAGGCGAGATACGCCGTGCGCCCCCCGGCGGTGTCGGCAAGACTGAACTCCCGGTGCATCTCCAGGTAATCCGCCAGGGCTGAAAGGTACATGTTCAACTGCCACGGCTTCACATAGAGGTCACCCCCCGTCTCCCCGTGGATATAGGGCTGGGCCCCGGGATCGGCCCAGGTCACCACCGTCCGGGCAAGCCCGAGGTATCGATCATCTCCCGTGGCCCGGTACGCCTGGGTCAGGATTGAAAGGCAGTTGGCGGCGGGACGGCAGCCGGAATCGTACATCCCGTCCGGCAGCGCGTAGCCCTCTCCGCTGCATACGGCACCGGTGATGAGATGACAGACGTTGGCGTCGTTCTCCACCCGATAGGCGACGCAGTCGGCCAGCTCCATCGCGGATTCATACGCCTTTTCATACCCGGTCAGATAATAGAGAAGCAGCATCCCCTTCATGCCGTATGCGGTGTCCGGATGGTTGCCGCCGCCGTTTCTGTGGGGATTGGTAAAACCGTCCTCGTCGTGATGGCTGTGTCCGAAGGCGATGCCGTCGCTCCAGTGCCGGGGGGTGTGGAGGGTGTGGAGGATGTCGATATCGGCGACGTGCCGATCGAGCGCTCGGGCGAGCTCGAACCAGCGTACATCTCCCCGACGCAGGTACTGGAGCCACAGGCCGTAGTCGTTGTCGTACTTTCCGTTGAGGGGGGCCGCCTCGTATCCCTCGTAGTCGATGGGCCAATCGCCGAAATCATATATCCCGAAAAAGTCGGTGCCGGATATCGCGTCGAAGAGGGTGTCGAACAACTCCTCCATGCCAACCTTTTCCGGCGACGGAGAAAGCTGGTAGTCCAGGTACGTCTCGTAATCGGGGTATCGGCCCCTGTCCGGCAGGGCCGTCGGGCCGAAGGCTTTGCTTTTTACATACCACGAGGGCGCCGCCGCGGCGAAGAGGGGGGCACACAATGCGTCGCCCGAGGGGGGCGATGTCCCTTTCGGGACAAAGGCCAGCGCCACCTCGTGGGTCTTGTGCTCGCCGGGCCTCAGGGTGTGGAGGTATGCGCCCCCCCGGCCGCCCCCGTACCCTTCGGCGTATTCATCGGGAAAGAGCCCAATCTCCACCGTCCCGTCGGGAAAGGCCCGAATCGCCTTTGGGAAGCTCTGCCAGAAGTCCGCGATTCCTGCGGTCAGCGATCCTTTATCCCCCGAAATGGAGACCCACCCCCCGGAGTGGTCCCCGGCGGCGATGGTCCCACCGCCCTCCGTGACGATGTATCCCCGAAAGCCCACGTATGCCTGCATTCGGGGACGGGTATCGAGGGAGTTTCCGTCCCAGTCGGTGAACGTGATGTAGTGATCCCACTCATCCGTGCCGCTGGAATCCTGATAGAGCACCAGCTCATCCGTCAGCGGCCCGGTCATGGGTGCCTCCCCCCCTCCCGCCGGGGCGGCCCAGGGTGCCGGATTCGGGTCGTCTCCGGCGACGAGATACGTGAGGCCCTTCCCCACATCGCCCGTCGTCACCAGGGAGAAGTCGGCAAACGTCACCGATCCCGAAGAACCGATATCGTAGCAGTCGATCTGGCCGTATTCGACCAGCGGCGAGGGGGTGTTGTTCTCGATCGTCACAAAGAGCCGTGCCGTGGTTGTGCCCGCATAAAACCACCACCGGGCGGTGAAATCCACGGAACCCTCCCCGGCGTCGGGGAAGCTCCCGGAGACGTGTATTGACACCCGTAGGGGACCGGACATAACGGTATCAACAGTCACCGGCCCGTCGGGATAACGCCGGACGCCATTTCCGTCCGCCAGGACCGGGCGCACCGGAGAGGCGATACCGGGGCCGCTCACCGAGCCGTCTTCACGGCTGACGATAAACGTACCCGCCCCGGTGTCGATCGTCACGGTATTCCCGGCGTCGGTCACCGTCACAGCATGTGCGGGCGCAGGCGGCGCTTCACCGGTCGTCAGGCGATACGACGATATCCCGTGGGTCGGTACGTCCGCCTGAAAATCCAATAACAGCCAGCGTATGGGGCGATTTGGATCGTCGGGACCGCCGCCCCACCGGGCCAGGGGTACGGCCTGCAGAGGCAGAGGCATACCGTCGGGACCCAGGAGCACCACATCGCCCGCGTCCATCAGCCCGATAGATTCGGGAATCGGCACCCCGGAGGTGACCGGCTCCCCCGCCCGGGGGACGGAAAGAGTGTTTTTCACCCGCAGCGTTACGTCCAGGTCCGCGGCCCGGGCATCCAAGCCGATTGCGACCGTGACCGTCAGGCAGAAAAAGACCGAGGAAATCACGATCCCGTTCTTGCGGACACGTTTCATCACACCCATGACGTCCTCCCGAATCTGTATCGACGATATGGTTCGGGCCGCACCGATTGCGGCCGGGTTACATTTCACGGAATCCGACGGGGTGTAGGGGGGGGCGTGTATGAAGCGCCTCGATGAGTCCCCCGTCACCTCACCGCTTGATCCTCCCGGTGGCGTCTCCTGAATAGAGGTTTATCACCTCGTCGAGGGTCGAGAGATTCATATCTCCCTCGACGGAGTGGGCCAGGCACGATGCCGCGACGGCGAATTCCAGGGCTTCTTTCGGACCATCCAGGTGACAGAGCCCGTAGATGAGGCCCGCGGCGAAGCTGTCTCCCCCGCCCACCCGATCGACGATATGGGTGATGTCGTATTTCCGGGAAAAATGAACCTCAGACCCGTCACTGATCAGCGCCCCCCACCGGTTTGCCGAGGCGGAGATGCTCTCCCTCAGCGTGATCGCCAGAATCTTGATGTCCGGATATGCGGCGAACATCTTTTTCGAAAGTTTCTCGTAGTGTGCTGCGTCGATCTCCCCGCCGGTGGGGTCGATGTCCGTGCCGACGCCCAGGGATTTCTGGCAATCCTCCTCGTTGGCGACCACCACGTCGACATACCGCACCAGCTCTCCCATCACCTCCGGGGCACTCTTCCCCCACTTCCAGAGCTTTGAGCGGTAGTTGAGATCCATGGAGACGATCAAACCCAGCTTTCGGGCGGTCGCAAGGGCCGTCTTCGTCTCCCGGGCCGCCCCTTCCGAGAGGGCCGGCGTGATGCCGGTGACGTGAAACCACCCGCAGCCGGACAGCACCGCCTCCCAGTCTATCATGCCGGGGGCGACTTCGGCGATGGCGGAGCCGGTGCGGTCGTAGATCACCTTGGACGGCCGCTGGTTGGCGCCCCGCTCCAGGAAATATATCCCCATCCGGGATCCCGGAGTTATCGTCACATGGTCCATATCGACCCCCAGGCCCCTGAGAACCCGAATCGCGCCCCTTCCGATGTCGTTGTCCGGAAGGACCGAGAGAAATCTCGCCCTCATCCCCAGGAGCGCCAGGCTCGACAGGACATTCGCCTCCCCCCCGCCGAAGGTGGCCGACAACACGGGAGACTGAAAAAACCGCTCGAAGTTTGGGGCGGCGAGCCTCAGCATGATCTCGCCGAAGGCGGCCACCGGTTTTTGCGCGGCGCTTGATACATCCAATTTTTTCATCGGTATCGATTCCCCTTGTCGGACGCGGATTACGCCGCGCCTCTGATCTTCTTGATAATATCTATCGTCGTATGCACGTTCTTTCGTATCCCGTCGAAGTCCCCCTGCTGTATCAATTCCTTCGTCAGCAGCTTCGAGCCGATCCCCACGCAGCACACCCCGGCGGAAAACCATGCCGTAAGTGATTCTTCGGTGGGGTCAACCCCGCCGGTGGGCATAAGCTCCGTCCAGGGCATGGGGCCCCGCACCGCCTTTACGAATCCGGGTCCCCCCACGAGATCGCCGGGAAATATCTTGCATATCTCAACACCCAACTGGTGCGCACGGGCGATCTCCGTGGCGCTGCCGCAGCCGGGGCTGTAGGGCACCTTGCGGGCGTTGCACACAAACGCCGTCTCCTCGTCCAGCACCGGCCCCACCACAAAGTTCGCGCCCGCGTTGATATACTGGGCCGACGTGGGGGCGTCCACCACCGATCCCACACCCAGGATGACTTCGGGAATCCTCTCCCGGCAGTATTCCTCCAGCTTCTCGAACACCGACACGGCCCCGTCCCCCCGGTTTGTGAATTCCAGCGTCACCGCCCCTCCCCGGGCGCACGCATCGACGATCTTCACCGCCGTATCCACATTCGAGTGGTAAAACACCGGCACCAGTCCGGTATCTTTCATGGCCGTGAGGGTGTGAAGGCGACTGAATCTCGCCATGCAGACCTCCGTACTGTTTTTGTTTTTTCATTCATACGCCCCTCCCCGGGCGGGCGCTTCGTCTTCGATCCAATGCCCCTACCCGCAGTATTCGCTGACCCGTCGTATCCCCCGCTTCAGATTCAGTGTCACCGAATGCCCCCCCGCCCCCACCTCGACGGTATCCGGCGGGAACGGGGCGTCGACGTATCGATTATCATACCTCGGATAGTCAAAAAGGGATACCCTCTTTCCCTTCACTTGGAAGGCCCCCCGCCATCCGAACCGGATGCTCCCCTCCGTGGGGGATTCGAAGACGACCGACAATCCCCGAAAGCGAAGGGGGGCGGATGCCACCTTAGAAATAAATTCATCGAACGTGTCGTCCACGGCCCGCCTGCCCATCTGGCATATCCAGATGTTCTTTCGGCCGTCGGCGATGACCTCACAGCCTTTATCCTCCCCCTCATCTTGCCATCGGTAGCCGTTTCTCGAATAAAGGGCGATGTACCCGTCGCCTTTCCGGCCGAATATCCATCCACCCTCCTCCCGGACCTCGTCGAACTCTTTTCTCGGGAACCAGGCGTGGGTGAAGAAGAGCTTGTTGGTCATATACAGCCCCGGCATCTTCGAGGCCCTGTAGCAGGCGACAAGCACACTCTTTTCCTGGGCGACCCGGGGCAGCGTCCCGGAGCCCACCCAGTATCCCCCGCTGGTGTTCTCCTCGTGGCCCGGATGGGTGGTAAAACAGACCGCCTTCGGCGAGAGCGTGGCCTGCCAGATATGCTGCTGGTCACCGCCGTAGCCTTTGCGGTAATCCTGGGCGCAGGCAAGCTGGTAGTCCGGGGTGCGATAGGTATAGAGGTTCACCTCCTCCCGGGTGTTGCGGCAGGCGTCTTTTTTCACCAGCCACGCGAGGGCGGGCATCAACCCCAGGGAGCGAAGAGCCCGGATGAGTCCCCGAAAGGGCTTGAACGGTGAAAAAAACTGGTTGTCCCACCAGCGGTAGGCGTCGAACATCCTCATGACCAGGTTCACGGTCAGCGGATGCAGGTACGCCTCCAGGGAGAGGAAGTGTATGCCGCTGTCGAAGTCGTCATAGGAGAGGCCCCACCGTTTCGCCTGATCCAGGCGGATGCCCATGCGCTGTCGGTTCTCGACCTCATCCCGGCCCGTATCCAGGACGATCTGTTGGATCGCCCGGGGCAGCCGATACGAATCGGAGAGGGCAAGGCACACCGCCCCCATGTTGTCCGCCCCGGCGTATCTCCCCATGCCGAACATCAGCTTCTGGATATCGGTGGTGGATTCAACCGTCCCGTCCCTCTTTTCCTCGGCATAGCTCCTCCCGTGGCTCGAGCCGAAGGTGCCGTGAAACGAGTTGAGGGCCATGTCCAGAAAAAGGAGATCGAGGACGATTTCCGCCCCCCGTACCAGTTGGGGGTCTTTCGCGAAGTCGACGAGGTTGATGAGCGCCGTCACGTTCTCGTCGTAGTAGATGTGGGAGAGCCACTCGGAAAACCCGGTCTGAAACCTCAGCTCCAGCCATTTCTCGATACGCTTTCTGGCAACGGTCATCTTCTCGTGTCCGGTCATGCCGGAATTGGTGAAAACCCTCTCCGGGTAGAGCTGCCCCGCCAGGTATTCGTTGACGGCGAACATGATGACGTGGTTCTCCGTCCAGTAGCACATGGAGTCTATCCCCGGCTCGTCGGGCATGTACTTGAAATCGAGGATCGTCTTTCTTGCGTGATCCAGGAGGTCCTGCGAGACGAGCTCATTTTCCGCCAGTTGATACAGAAGCCTGATGATGCCCAGCATGACGAAGTCGGAGCAGTCGAACCGCTGATCGATGTAGGTGAGGGCGGCGTCGATGAGGGACTCATACACCGGCCCCTTCCCCTCACTGATGCGGATCAGCTCGTAGTAGTAGCCCTTGATGTGGTCGCAGGCCGGATTGTTCAGGCAGTGGGTCACAAAGGCCTTTTTTCGATCCTCGAAAGACTCCGCAAAGGGCAAAAAACTGTACTCGTCGGGAGAGGGAGAGGGGTATCCGGCGGGCGGAGGGTCCACGTTTTTAAAGGTGAAATCGGCCACACCGGTGGTATCCGCAAATTCGTGGACGAAGGCCTGTTCCGCTCCCGTATTCTTTTCATTCTCACTCATCGTCTACGTCCTTTGAAAAAGACGCTTGATCTCGGCCTCTTCCTGCGAAAGCTCGTCGGTCATCACATCCGCATCCCGGCGCCGCTCCAGGAACGCCTTGAGCCGCTGGTGCAACGCTGGCGTCATGACGTAGCGGACAGCGTTATAAATACAGAGCGCAAGAAAGACGACGGGGATCACCATGAAGATGACGCGAAGCACCAGGATGAAATTGTTCGTCTGGTCCTGCTGGACGCCGCCGATCGGCGCCAGGTACCCCGCCCAGTCGATCAGGGTGGAGACGAGGAAGATCCCCAGGGCGGAGCTGAGCTTCCTCATGAACATGAACATCCCCGAATAGATTCCCTCCCGCCGCTCGCCGGAGTACAGCTCGTCCACGTCCGGGACGTCCGCGAATATCGAATAAATCATGATGACGATCCCGCCGGTTCCCACCCCCACCAGTCCGCCGAACAGGTAGACGAAATAGACCGGCGAATCCGGCCCGATGAGAAAACTGAACCCCATCGAAGCGATCCAGAATACCGCCGCAGTGGTAAAGGACGTCTTCTTGCTGGTTTTCTTGCTGAGGAGGTAATAGAGCGGTATCACCGCAAGCTGCACCACCAAAAGCGTTCCCAGGACGTAGTTGGTGGCGTCGCCCTGATTCAGATAGTAGGTCATGAAATAGATAACGATGGACATTACCACGTCCATCGCCACGAAGGCGAAGAGATACATCAACAGCACGTTGACGAAGGTCGGCGTCTTAAACGGCTCCAGGAAGTTCTTCTTGAAATCGATCCGCTCCGGCTTGGTCTGGAACTCCATCCGCTCGCGGGTGGTGAAAAAGACCGCGATGAACGGCAGGGCGAACAGGAGCCCGAACGCCACCGCCATGACGATGAATCCCTGGCGGATGTCCGGATCGAAGGCCTTGACGATCTCCCAGGGGATTACGGCGCACAAGAGAGACGAGAAGCCGGAAAACGCGATGCGAAAGGTGGTCAGGGCCGTTCGCTCGTCATAGTCCGGGGTCAATTCCGGCACCAGTGCATTGTAGGGGATCATCACCATGGTGATGACGGTGGAGAAGAATACGTAGGCCACAAGGATGAAGATGAACCGGTGCATCTCCCGGCCGAAGTCCACCGGAAACCACATGGCGACAAACGAGAGGAAGATCAGGACCACGCCGGCCAGGAAATAGGGCCGCCGCCGCCCCCAGCGGGTGCGGGTCCGGTCGGAGATCACCCCCATCAGCGGATCGGTGACCGCGTCCCACGCCTTGCTGATCAGAAAGACGATTCCCGCAAGCTTCGGCGTCAGCAGCACCACGTCGGTGAGGAAATAGAGATAATAAAATCCGATGATCATCATGGCACCGCCGCCGAAGATATCTCCGACGCCGAAGCCCAGCTTCGTGGAAAGCTTCAGCTTCCCGCTTCCGTTCTCATTCATACGAGACCCCGCATTTTAAAATACTGGTTTTTTATATATACGATATGCGCGCCCTTGAAAACGGCCTCCCACATCCCGTGGCTTATTTATATATATTTCACATATCTGTCGTCCACAGGCTCCCTCTTCCCGCTCTCCGCCGATCGATACAGCGCCTTTACCGCCGCCAGCACCGAGAGGGCCGAGGCCGCGGGAGTCAGGTATTGTTCCCCGCCCGTGATCCAGCGACGGAATCCCTCGATGCTGCGAAACAGCGCGTGCACCCCCCGGATCGGGGGACGCCTCTTTGTCACCTTCGTCCCGTAAAACCGCACCTTCGGAAAATCCGGTCCCTCATACGTCACGGTGCCGCCGGACCCGTAGATTTCCATGAGGATTTTCCGCTCCGGAACGGCGACCATGGAGCTGGTGACGGAAAGCACCGCACCCCCCTCCATCTCGATCAGCCCCGTCCCGAAATCCTCCACCTCCACGTCGGTAAAGACCTTTCGACCCGTCATCCCCATCGCGGTGACGGGTCGTCCCCCCAGGGCGCTGAGGGCGATATCGATCACGTGGCTCGCCTGGGTCAAAAGCGTCCCGCCGCCGGAGTGGGCCATGCTCTTGTGCCAGGGGGAGCCGTCGAAATACGTGCGTTTTCGGTTCCAGGGCACGTTTACTCGTCCGTACCGACCCTCCCCCAGCGCCCCCTCACGACACGCCTCCACCAGGGCGTAACACGCGGAGTCGTAGCGGTACTGATAGTTGATCCCCACCGGGATCTTACTCTTTTGGGACAGCTCGCAGATGGCCACGGCGTCGTCCATGTCGGCGGCGACGGGCTTTTCACACAACACCGGCAGCCCCCGGGCAATCGCCTTCTCGATCATCGGTCGGTGGAGGTTGTGGGGGACGGCCAGGTAGACCGCGTCGAGATCGTCCCGGCCGAGGAGCGTATCAAAGTCGTCATACGCATTCGGGATGCGAAACCGCCGGGCGAAGGCACGGGACCTCTCACCGTCTATATCCATGCAGGCGACCGCCTTCATCTTCCTGTTCAAAAGGCACCCCAGGGCGGTGAAGCGGGCGATATCCCCGCAGCCGATAATCGCCATTCTGCACCTTTTCATGACACCCTCCCCCTCTCCCGCCCGAGGGTCCAGAGAAGCCCCTCGACGATGATCCGGCGGACCGCCTCTTCGCGATAGATCCCCGCCCGGTGGCCCAGGGAGAGATAACAGATTCGACCCTTCCCATATTCCTTCGTCCAGACCACCGGCTCCGGACCGTTCGGCGCCTCCGCAGCGTAGTGGACGGTGACATCATTATCATACCGATGAATATAGAGCTCGTCGGTGACCGTGAAGGGATCGGTCACGGAAAAGAAGGGCGCCGCCTTGTCTGTCCGCCTCACCGTAAAGGGCTCGATCTTCCCGTGGGTGACGAACCGCCCCCCCAGGATGTCGAAATATCGGGGGACCTCCTTGAACGACGCCGAGGCGGAATGTATCGCCAGAAGCCCCCCACCACCCGTGACGAATCGATCGAGGGCGTCAAGGGTTTCGTCATCGATGGTCTTTCGCTGAAAATAGAGGATCACGCCGTCGTATCCCCCCCCGTCCAGGGCCGCAAGATCCGCAACGTCGCCCGTCCAGGCCGCCTGTATGTCCGGTATGCCCTCAATGATGCGGCGCAATCTCCCCCGCGCCGCACAATTCGGGTGAATCAGCCCCGCCGATACCGCCAATACCCGCTCGGTCATGTCGATCTCCCCTTCACGGTTCATGAAAATATATCATACTTCCGATATGCAGACCACACCGTTTCAAACCAGCGATCTTCCTCGGGGATCGGCCGCACACGGACGAGCTCCGCCCGAAATCGACCGTCCTCCCCGAGAACGCACTCCACCGCCCGATCGTCAAGGTGCGTGTCCGGCACAACACCCCTCTCCCGCCCCTCGATGACGCCGTCAAGAACGGCGTCCCCGCGGCCCAGCAGAAACGACCCCCGGGGCCCCTTGAGCTCCTCCAGGAGACACGCCATGGATGACAGCGCCGCCGCTTCCGTCCGGAGGAGGTCCAGGGTCACAAGATGCGCCGTCAGTTGATTTCGGTCGGCGAGGGATCCCCCCATGTTTCGCGCGAGCATCTCTCTGTTTTCCGTCATCGCACGGGCGACTCCCTCTCTGTCCCTGATGATCCCCATGTGTCGGGACATGCGCCCCTGAAGCGTTTGCAGCTCGGCCGCCGGATCGACGGCCGGGCCGTCCCCAAGAAAGCCGCGGCACAGATCAAGCGTCTCGGCGAGAAACCGCCGGTCGGCCCCGTCGAGGGAGAGCGACCCGGAGTCGCCCCCCGCCGAGCGAATCCGATGGGCGATCATCTGCGCAGCCCGGAGCGATCCCACCTGCCCCGCGTTCAGGGCGCTGCCGCCGGGGCGGTTGACGCCGTGTGTGCCGCTCGCCTCCCCAACCGGGAAAAAGTTCCGTATGTTCGACTCCCACCAGGATGATCCCGCCAGTCCCCCGTTGACGTGCTGGTGGCAGACGGCCACGGGGAGCCGCTCCCGGGCGAGGTCTACGTCGTTATCCAGAAACAATCGGTATGCCGGCTCGTTCATGGCCCGCAGGCGATCGACGGGACGTCCGCCCGTCGCCCCGGAGGCGAAGAGGTAATCCCGGACCTCGGGCGGGGCCGTGTCGGAGTCGAAGGCGCCGCCCGCGGCCGTCCGCGGGTTTTCGGTAAAATCCAGATACACCCGCCGCTTTCGGATATGCGTCTCCCGGAAGACGGCGAGATCGATCAGCGACGACCCGCCGTCCTTCACCCGGCGTACGTCGAAGGGCCACTGGTATCCCTTCAGGAACTGGGCGGCAAAAAGCTCATCGGCTGCGGGGAACACGTCGGCCAAAAACTCCCTCGGATCGGTCCCGTCCGGCTCCGTAGAGAGATATCGGGGCAGCACCTGCTGGTAGCTGCCCGAGAGGTTCCACCGGAACCCGACCGACGCGATGCCGAACTGGGATTCTGTGAGGTTTCTCGCCCGGGCCCCCGCCAGAAGCGGCGCCCCCAGCCCGCCGATCTGTACCTTTGGATAGACGCTGTCTCGATAGAGCCCCGCGGGCCCACCCACGCCGAAAATCACGTAATCGGCCCGGATCGCCACCAGGCCCATCGCCGGGTCGTTCTCGTCTCCGTCCTCCCGGATCCCCGCCACGCCCCGGATTCGCCGCCCGTCCGAATCTTCCGCGACGATCAAGCCGATCACCCGAACATTATCTACGATCGGGACGGAAAGCCGCCGGACCTCATCATACAGGTGCTGGAACATCTCGATGGACGTCCGCGGTCCCGCCGAGATCCCCCGCCCCACAGAATCGTGGTCGGTCCGGTATCCGGGGTAGACCCCGTATCGATCGTGGGGAAAGGGGACCCCCAGCTCCACCAGGTGGAAGAACTCCCGCTGGGACAGGGCCGCCTCCACCAGGGCGATGTCGCCGTGCATGGCGCCGCCGGAAAAGAGATCCCGGGCGAATGAGAGCACGCCGTCCCCGCCCTCCGCCGCGGGATTCGTCCGGCAGTATGTCTGTTTGTCCGAGCCGGCGTTGGCGGACGTGCCGCCCCCCAGTCTTTCCGTAACGACGACCACATCATCCACCCCCATCCGCTTCAGATGCACCGCGCCGTTGAGCGACGCCGCCCCGGAGCCGACCACACAGACCCGGCACGCGATCACCGGCACATCGATACCGTCTACGATGATGGATCCCCTCTCCATACCCTCAGAGCCTCCTGATGTGAAACCCGCCGTCCACGTTGATCACGGTGCCGGTGCTGTAGGGATGATACCCCAGGACGACCCCCAATACCGCCCTCGCCACATCATCCGGCTCCCCCCACCTTTTTATGGGGAGGAGTCCCCCTTCGATCATCCGATCATATTTCCCGGCGACTCCCTCCGTCATGTCGGTCCTGATGATGCCCGGCCGCACTTCGAACACCCGCACGTTCATCGCCGCGAGCCTTTCCGCGAAGAGGAGGGTCATCATCGAGAGGCCCGCCTTGGAGATACAGTAGTCGGCCCGGTTGACCGACGCCGTATAGGCGGAAATGGACGATATATTGACGATGTATCCCGGCTCATCCCCTCCCCCCAAAAGCTGCGCCAGGGCCGAGGACAAGAGGAAGGGGGCGATGAGATTGATCCTCAACAGCCACAACATGTCGTCCTCGGTAAGCTCGAGCATGTCCTTTCTCCCCCTCGTTGTGACCCCGGCGTTGTTCACCAGGACCGAGAGCATTCCGTACTCCTCCTTGATCACCCGGACCAGCTCATCCCTGGTCGCCTCGTCGGCCAGGTCTCCCCGGACGTAGCGGGCACCACTCCGTCCCGCCCGTTCGTTCAGGGATTCAAGTAATCCCGCCACCTCCCCCCCGGGCCGGCGTCCGGAGATGATCACGGAAAAGCCCTCCCCGGCAAGCCCCAGAGCGATCGCACTCCCGATGCCCGCGCTTCCCCCGGTCACCAGGGCCGTTTTCATCTGTTTTTCTCCCTCAGTCATGCCGATTCCCCCCCATGGTGGTCTCCCCGGTAAGCAGGCTCCCCTCCACCTCCAGGCGGAGTCTTCTCGTCTCTCGATGCTGGATGTTGTCCCGCAGCCACCGGGCGGCGAAAAAGCCCATCTCGAAGGTGGAGAGGCTGATGGTGGTGATGGTCGGGGTGAAGACGCGCCTCTGGGGCGAGTCGTCGAACCCGGTGACCTTCATGTCCCCGGGGACCGACACTCCGGCATTGCTAAGGGCGGCGACAAACCGGATGGCGAAGTTGTCGTTGAAGCACATCACCCCGTCACACCCTCGCTTTACAAAGAAGGCCGCCGTATCCGCGCCGACATCCCCGATGCCCGCAACCTCACAGACGACCTCATCGTCACTGTATACTCCCGCCTCCCGAGTGCCGGTTTCGTATCCCCGGCGTCGGTCACCGTTCACCGGGATGGACGTGCATCCGAGATACCCGACCCGGCCGCATCCCCTCTCTTCCAGGTGTTTTCTGAGCCTGAGCGCGCCCTTGTAGTGATTGCACGACACATAGTTCTCGTCATCCATGATCCGGTTGAGAAAAATATACGGGATCCGTTTCTCCACCAGGAGGCTCCTCGTCCGCTCGCCGGGGCGCCCGAATGCAAAGATCACCCCGTCTGTCGCAGAGAGGTCCGGGGCGCTTTCCGTCTCCAGCTCCGAGAAGGAGACGGTCTCGATGCTCTTCCGATTATTCCCAAAGGCGCCGCCGATGGCCTGGAGGAGCTCGCCCATGTCGAAAAAAGGGTTGTCCGCCGTCGCGGTGCTGTCGGGCACGACCACACAAAGCTGTGCCCGGCTCCTGGCGAGGGAGCGCTTCCGTTTCACGGGAGTAAACCCGTATTCCCCGACCACGTCCATCACCCGGCGGGTCGTCTCCCGAGAGATATTCGGCTCGCTGTTGAGCACCCGGGAGACGGTGCTGGCCGACACCCCGCAGAGCGCAGCGATGTCCTGGAGGGTTTTGACCCCACCAACGGGAAGGGTTTCGGTGTGATTTTCTTTTGTCATGGATGTGGTGGATTCAATGGGTTTTACGGAACGATATATTATATATTATGTGTATTATGTGCCGTTATCCGTTCTCTTTGTCATACTGGATGCATCTGACTCTCTCCTGGTTTCCCAAAAGCCTTGAGCACCCGCCGCACAGGATGCAGCGGTGGATATTTGAGCTTCCCTTGAGGATCTTCCCCGCAAAGCCGGGGTCCGCCAGGTTCTGCCGCCCGAATCCGGCGAAGTGGACGTACCCCCTTTCTATGTTTTCAGAAGCCCAATAGACGGCCGTCTCCTTCCCCGCCGAGTAGGCAGAGCCGATGACCGCGAGGCCGGGGAAGCGATCGACCACTTTCTTCGCGTACCTGAAGTGGTGATAGAAATTGAAGAGGCACTTGTTCTCCGGCCTCGTGAGCTGGGGATGAATCGCCGGGATCCCGGCGGAGACGTTGATGAAATCCGCCCCGGCGTCCACGATGTATTTCAGCACCAACAGGATGTCCGACAGATCCTCGATGATCTCATCAGGCCCGGCCGTGCCGCATCCCCCCCGAACCCCCTCGAAGAGCGAGATCCGGCTCCCGACCAGAAAATCCGGATAGCGCCCCTTCACCTCCCGGACGGTCTCGGATATCATCCGGGCGCGGTTCTCGGCGCTCCCGCCGTAGGAATCATTGCGGGTATTCCCGGGCCGAAGGAGCTCCCCCCCCAGGTAGCCGTGACAGGACTTCAAATCCACCCCGTCTGCCCCGGCCTCCCGGGCGAGGGCGCACGCCGAAACGAACGACCGGGCGACATCGTCCAGCTCTCCCTCAGTCAGCACCGGCAGGTCGGAGTCGTCCCCGCCGTACGCCCTGACCGGCCGGGAAAATTTTCCGCTCATGCGTCCCGAGTGGGTCAGCTGAAAGAGGATGAGGGATCGATCGTTTCTCTCCTTGAAGCGCTCCACAAGCCGTTTGTATCCGTCCAGGCGGTCTTCCGAGATCACCAGGCCGTGCTTCCTCGCCATATGGTCCGGGGTGATGGATATCGCCTCCACAAACACGATGCCCCACCCCCCCCGAGCCAGTTCTTCGTAGCGATGGATGATCTCTGGGGTAACGCGCCCGTCTTCGGTGGCGCTGTTTATTTCCATGGCCTGGGCCACAAGCCGATTGGGGGCTCTTTTTTCGGAAAAGTCGTACGGCCGGGCGAGCGTATCGAGCATGATGTGTGTTCCTCTTCACTGTTGCAATGTCATCTTTTTGTATCTCATTCATGCAATAAATGCAAGAACTTTTTCCATCACGCCCCCTTTTACCGGTATCATCGCCCTTGCAGACATCACCCCGGTATGATATATGAAACAAACGACTGAATTCTTTCCTTTTTTATCCACACAACAATGGAGCGGTCATGAAAATCTGTATCGATGTTGACGCCTTCGGCAAGGGCGGTCCCTATTCCCACGCTGTCAAGGCGAATGGATTCGTCTTCGTTTCGGGAAACGTCGCCGTTGATCCCGAATCCGGCGAACAGGTTCGGGGGGACATTCCCCGGGCCACACGGATCATCCTGAAAAATATCGACACCATCCTGAAGGCGGCGGGTTCGGACCTTTCGAAAGCGGTCAAGACCACCGTGTTTTTGACCGACATGGCGAATTTCCCCGTCATGAACGAGGCCTACAAGGAATTCTTCACAGAAAATCCCCCTGCCCGAAGCTGCGTGGCCGTCAAACAGCTTCCGATGGATTTCGACATCGAGATAGAAGTAATCGCCCTGGCGGACTAATCCGCGAGCGATTTCTACCAGGGGGATGTGTGACCCCGTCCACGTGGGCGGGTCCCGCCCGGGAATCCGGGCGACGATGGTCGTCCTCAACCCGCCTCTCGAAGCCGCTGGAGACAACGAGGCCGGGGGGGAGTGATATCACTCCCCCCCGGCCTTTAACGAAGCGGATTAAGACATATCTGATTTTTTAAGATACGCTCTCTATACCAGGGGGATGTGTATTACACCGGCAGCCTCTTTTCCCTGAGTTTTCTTTGAATCTCGGCCACGGCCTTCTTGTCGTATTTATAAAACAACATCACCACGGCCCCCGCCAGGTACACCAACCCCGCCAGGCCGCCGAACATCAGGCGGATCACGTTGTCCACACCGGGGGCCTGAATCTCCTGCTGCTGCACGAATCCCGCCAGGGCCAGAAGCTGCAGCACCAGCCAGATCGAGGTGTTGTTGGAGGCCTTGCGGAAGAACTCCCACACGCCGAAGAAGGTCCCCTCCCGGCGCTCGCCGGTATGGTACTCGTCGAGATCGATCACATCGGCCACCATCGATCCGGGAACGGCCATCAGTCCGGCGTAGCCGATGCCGGCGACGGCGAACACCGCGTACAGAAAATAGAACTGTCCGGGCTGTATGAGCAGCGATAAGAATCCCCCGGCGGCGGCGACCAGAAACGCCAGAATATACGTCGGCTTCTTTTCGAGCTTCTTCGATATCTTCACCCATATCGGCACCGATATCATGCTGAAGACCAGGTAGATGGGCACAGCGGCGATCACCTTGTCCTCCTCAACCCCGAGCCAGTGGATGGCATAATAGATCAGGAGCGTGTTCGGAATGGAACAGCCGGCGCTGTAGAGGAGATTCGCCACGGCGAGAAGGAGGTAATTTTTATTGGAACAAATGGCTTTGATGCCCTCCTTCAGGGAGACCTTCTCATCCCGCCAGAATTCCGGATTTTCCTTCGTACCGAAGAACGTCATGAACACCGACGCCGTCATGATGCCGCCCAGGATGAGGCCCACAAGAGAATAATATGATCGATCCGTGGAAACAAATTCCATGAGCACCAGAGGAATGGCGACGCCCAGAAGCAGGCCGATGATCCAGAAGCTTCGGTTGTATCCCTGTACCCGGGTTCGATCGTCGTAGTCCGGGGTCAGCTCCGCGCTCATGGAGAAATGCGGGATGAAGACGACATCCATGCAGGTATAGAACACCAGGTAGGCGATGAGAAAGCTCGCTGCCTCCATGCCGGAGATGGGGGAAAAGAGCCACCAGAACGACAGCCCCAGCGGCACGGCGCCCACGAGGAAATATATCCTGCGCCTGCCGAACCGGGTGCGGGTGCGATCCGAAATGGCCCCCATAAACGGATCGGTGAAGATATCATAGATACCCGCAGCCAGGGCGATCCACCCCACCAGGGCCGGTCCCAAGCCGATCACCTCGGTATAGAATGGTATGAGAAAAATCGCAATGGGAAAATCGGTCATGCCGCCGCCTAGATCCGCACAGGCATACTTGATCAGCAGCCAGCGGGACAGGATGCCGCCCTTCTTTTCTTCAGTCATTGCCGTCCTCACCTATACTATTATAATATTTATTTGACTATTATTTATCTGATTTTAACGCTATCCGATGATATTTGCAATCAAATGCGCGTACACGGTGGTACCCGTAATGATATCCTCGATATAATTATACTCGTCCGGAATGTCCGAGATGCTCCCGTCTCCGAAGTGGAGATACCAGGGGCCGAAGATGACCGTCGGGATGCCCAGGTCGTTCGTAAACCAGTGTGCGTCGGTGAATCCGCCGCCTCCGCCCAACAGCGGCTCCATGTCCACCACCTTCGCCATCGCCCTTTTGCACTCGTCGATGATCGGCAGATCGGGCGACACCTCCGAGGCCTCCACCACCATCTCGGCTTTCACCGTAACCTGCGCCCCGGTGCCCAGAAGCGCCCGATCGGCGATGGTGCGCACCTGCTCGATCACCTCTTCCGTGCGTTCTCCCGGGATCGTCCGCCTGTCGATGGTGAAGGAGCATCGATCGGCGATGACATTTGTCTTTATCCCGCCGGCGATGGTCCCGAAGTTGAAGCACGGTTCGGGGAGAATGGGATGACGTATCTCTTTCAGAATGGGCGGCAGCTCTCGGTCCAGGGCGGCAATCACCCCGGCGGCACAGGAAATGGCGTTTACGCCGGAGTTCGGTTTCGTGGCCTGACCCGATTTTCCGATTACCTCCACCGATACCCAGACCGTACCCCGATGAGCGATGCCGATGTGGCCGCCGCTGGGTTCACAGATAACCCCCATATCCGCATCGATCTTCGCCCGGCGGATTAGATAGCCGCTTCCCTTGTGTCCGCCGGAGCTTTCGTCGGCAACGAATGTCAGGTAGAGATCTCCCCGTCGCTTCAGTCTTGATGCGACAACCGCCTCGGCGGCGCAGACCATCGCGGCGACGCCGGACTTCATGTCTCCGGTGCCCCGACCGTATATCTTCCCGTCCTCTATTTCTCCCGCGAGGGGGTCCTTCGTCCATCCCTCACCGATGGGGCCGATATCGATGTGACCGTTCATCAAAAGCGACCTGCCGCCCCCCTCCCCCCGGAGCACCGCCAAAAGGCTTGTTCGCTTCGGTTCCGGCTCAAAAAATTCAACCTCGAATCCCAGGGGCATCAGGCGACCCGCGATCACCCGGGCCACCGGCTCCTCGTTTCCCGGGGGATTTTCCGTGTTGATGACGAGAATCGATCGGAGAAAGTCGATGACAGTATCGGGATCGATCGCAAATTTCCCGGCGCCGCTCGCAGCGGCGCCCTTCCCAGCTTTCGGCGTTTTGTCTTTCATATCAAGGCTATATCCAGAATGTCTTTGAGTTCCGGTTTAACGGGGGTAATCCGTGCGCCGATCCGACCGGCGGCGTCCATGTCTTTCAACCCGGAGCCGGTGATCAGGCAGCATGCATTCTTATACTTATCTCTGCCTTCCCCGACGGCCATCCGCATGAATCCCGCCAGGGAGGCGGCGCCGGAGGGTTCCGCGAATATCCCCTCCCTCGACGCCAAGAGGGACACGGCGTCCATGATCTCCGAATCGGTCACGGCGACGGCGGAGCCTTTGGACTCCCGCACCGCCGGCAGCGCCCGGTGGGCGTCGAAGAGGATATCGTCGGCGATTCCGCCGGCGACGGTCTTCGGATTCTTCCAGGGTTCAGCCATGATGCGATCGGCGTCCAGCCCGTCGGTGATCGCCCGCACCAGGGGTGCGCACCCCTCGGCCTGAACACCCACCAGCCTGGGGGATTTCTCGATCAGGCCCAGTGCAATGAGATCGCAGAATCCCCGATAGAGCCCCCCCAAGAGCCCCCCTCCCCCCACCGGAACGAAGATCACCTCGGGAAGCCGCCCGCCCGTCTGGTCGAACAGCTCGTAGGCGATGGTCTTCGACCCCTCCACCGCGAAGGGATTGATGCTCCCGGCGGTGGAGAGGTGCATCCACCCCCGCTCTTTGCAGGCATCGTCCACAAGCCCCATGACCACGGACGACGACTCGGTATCCACCCGGATGACCCGGGCGCCCGTGACCCCCGACTGGGTGAGCTTTTCCACGGGCGCCGTGGAGGGGACGAAGACCAGGCACCGAAGTCCGTATCTCGCCGCCAGTGCCGACGCCGCCGCCGCCACGTTCCCGGAGGAAATCACCGCCACCGTATCCGCGCCGACCTCCCTCGCCTTCTGAATCCCCACGGCGACCTGGCGATCCTTAAACGAGCCTGTGGGATTCGGTATCTCCACCTTGAAGACAAGGGGGGAGACGCGGCACTCCCCCGCGATCCGCCGGGACTCGATCAGCGGCGTTCCCCCCTCAAAAAGCCCCTCTCCGGGGGCGGGGGCCGAAACCGGGAGCAGGGGGACGTATTTCCACATGTCGGAAACAGTCCCGTCGAAAAGCTCCCGCAGCTCCTTCTCCCTCCCCGAAAAGTCCGGCTCGATGAGCAGCACGCCGTTGCATTCGGCGCAGCGGGAGAGAAACTTCTCCCCCCCGAAAACGCCGCCGCAGCCTGTGCATCGATAGGTGTATGTCATGGTGCGTATCTCCCCGTTGCGGTCAATCCGTTATTCGACGTCGAGGCCGCCGATGAGCTCCTTGATGTTCTCAAGGATGCCCAGGCCCCGCACGTGGAATGCCTCCGCCGCCTCGAGGCCCGCACTCATTCCGGCCTCGGCGGCCATGCCCTGCACGCCGCCGCCGACGATCTGTGCGAAATCCCCCTCGAAAAGCGGATGGCTCTTCCCCAATACCTCGAGGCGGCGTATCCCCTCGTCCCGCATCAGCTCGATCTGGCTCTCATAGGCCAGCGCCGCCTCGACCTTCCTTGCGAGGGTGCTTGAGATATCGTAGTAGCTGTTGGGCCGGTCGGTCTTGTAGAGGATCACCTTCGCGACCATCGCCGTTTTCAGTCCCTGGTCGAGATGCTCCGGGTGAAACAGGTGCATGTGGGAAAACGAGCAGGCCTCCAGGGTCGCCATGCCCACGGCCCGGTGGTCCGGGTTCTCGTCCTGATTCCACGGATCCAGGGTGAAGACCGCGCCGGGCTGCACCTCCCGGACGTGTCGGACGATGATCTCCCGAAGCTCGTGGGTGTTCTCCAGAAAATGATTCATGAGCCCTGTGAACGTCACATCTTTCACCCCCAGGGATGTGCACGCCCTTGCGTGCTCGGCTCGCATGATGTCTGCGAGTTTTTGGGTCGTATCGTACGTCGGATTCAGGGTACCCTGCTGACCATCGGTGATTGTCAGGACGAATATCTCGTGGCCCTTCTCGATGAGCCGGGCCACGGTTCCGCCGCAGAAAAAGACCATGTCGTCGGGGTGGGCCTCTACAACCAGGTATCTCATTGGTCTATTCCCCCTTTCGTCTCATCTCGTCGAGCTGTTTTCTGATGTCGTCGTGCTCCGCCCGGGTTATGGGGAACTTCAGCATCACCGCAACACCGATGAGAAACACGATCGCCGGACCGACGGAGAACATCAGCCTGATGCCCTCCCGCACCGACGGGAGCTGATCCTCCGCCCCCTCGATGTATCCCAGGAGCGCAAGCCCCATCATCGGCGCCCACTTGCCCAGGTTCGAGGCCAGCTTGCGGATGAAGTCCCAGGTGCCGAAGTAGAGCCCCTCCCGCCGCTCGCCGGTCTTCAGCTCGTCCACGTCCACCACGTCGGCCAGGATGGAGCTGGGGATCGTCATCATGCCGCCGTAGCCGACGCCCATGAATCCCATCAGGCAGTAGAAGAGGACGGCGGCCCCGCCCTCGGGCACGGTCAGGAACAACAGCGCGCCCATGGTTGAGACGAACAGGGCCGCGCCGAACGCCAGCTTCTTATTGGTCTTCTGAGTAAATTTTACCCACAGCGGCACGCTGACGATGGCGAGAACCAGATAGAAGGGAATGGAGAGCAGCATGTCCGATTCTGAAATGTGCAGCCAGTGAACCGCGTAGTAGAACAGGAGGGTCACCGGGATCGCCTGGGCGGTGTGGTACAGGAGGTAGGCCACCTGGACGATCACATAGGGTTTGTTTTTGAACAGTATTTTTAGACCCTGGAGGTAGGACACCCGCCTGGTCTCACGCCAGCACTCCGGATTCTCCTTCGTGCCGAAGAAGGTAACCAGGACGCTGAATATGATGAAGATCCCCATGATCAGGCCCATCATGGCGTAGGGCTTGTGGGGATCATCGGTATAGACCTCCATCAGCGCCACCGGGATGAACACCCCGAACAGCAGCCCCAAAATCCAGAACCCCCGGTTGTACCCCATGATGCTGGTGCGCTCGTCGTAGTTGGGGGAGAGCTCCGCCCCCAGGGCAAAGTGAGGGATGAGCACCATCGTCAGTGACAGGCGGAAGATCAAAAACGCCGCCAAAAACGACGCCGCGAAGTTAGACATGAACGGGTTGAACAGCCACCAGAAGCTGAACCCGAGAGGCACGGCGCCGATGAGGAAATAGACCCTGCGCCGCCCCATGCGCGTGCGGGTTGCGTCCGACAGGGTACCCATGACCGGGTCGGTGACGGCGTCCCAGACGCCCGCAGCCAGGGCGACCCACCCGGCGATGGCCGTGGGCACGCCCAGCACCTCGGTATAAAAGGGGAGCAGGAGAATATCCAGGGGCAGGTCGGTCATGCCGCCGCCCAGGCCGGCGAACGCGTACTTTATCTTCGTCCATGCGGAAAGCCGCTCGGACGAGGCGATGGATGTGTGAGCGCTCATGAGTCGATCCCTCCTCTGTGCAGGTAAGGCGGAATACGGTTTTCTATCACGTCATATATTTTATAAATGATGCGTACTCACTCACCGCTCCCTGCTCGACCCGGCCCTGCCGCCCCGCCGGCTTTTTGCCGGGGACGGGCTAACAGGCGGCAACGCCGAGGACAAATCCGGCCTCGGTTAACACGCCCGGCGGCGAGAACGGGCATTCGTGAAAGGGGCCCTGCGTGCGGGACCGTTGTCACGCATACCGAGGGAATCCCGCAGGGAAAACCCAACGCTTCGCCCAGCCACTTGACTCATCCGGCCGGGCGTCCGAAGGGGCCCGCCCCGAAACGGTGCTACACGCCCCCCACCTCGAAGTAGAAGCGTGACGATTCAATGATATGCTCCTCCATCACCTTTCGTGCCGCATCGCCGTCCCTTGCCGCCACCGCGTCCCGCACCGTCCGGTGGGATTCCAGCTCCCAATGTATGAAGTCCGTGTGCTCCTCTATGCGGGCGCCCCGGGCGGCCATCAGGGTGGCGAGGGTCTCCATGAAGCGGATAAAGACGGTATTGTGCGACGCCCGGGCGATCAACAGGTGAAACGAGGCGGAGAGGCTGTAGACCGGCTCCCCCGAGGCAAGCGCCCGCTCGCAGTGGGAGAGAATGTCGTCGACGGCCGAGAGCTCCTCTTCCGTGTGCCGCTGGGCCGCTAGTGCGGCGATGGTCGGCTCGACCGCCAGGCGGGCCTCCACCAGCTCGCCGGTTGCCTCGGGGGTCAGCAGTGGCGCAAAGACGTTGCTTCGGATGATCACATCGGTGGTGATCTCCCGGACGAAGGTCCCCTGGCCTGGGCGGATGTCGATGAGGCCCATGATCGCTAACGCCTGGAAGGCCTCCCGGATGGAGGACCGCCCCACGCCCAGGGTCTCCATCAGCTCCCGTTCCGACGGAAGCCGCTGCCCCGGGCGGTATTCACCGCTGGCGATAAGATCGACAACCTGGTCGACGATCGATTTTGATATATTGGTTCTGCTGATCGGTTCCATGGTGCTCCACGCTAATGGTCATATGGTCTGATGTTTCTTCTTCTCTTACCGGACTTTCTTCTCCGTGTCAAGGGATATTTTATAACGCTTGTTTTTTCCGAGCGCCCAGCGGAGGGCTTCGATTCCGCTCTCTTTTCTTCGAGAAAACCGTCCAGGTATAAGTCATATAAATAATCAAGCATTTGTGTATAAAATGCTTGACAAATGAATTGCTTAATTTTACAAAACAGAGAGAAATATCTTGATTAACAGTATTGCATGAGCATTGCATTTTTCCCCTCCCCATAGTGAGAAATTCTCGGGGGAGTACATGATCGAAGGGACGTGTCGCTCAGGGGGTGGATTATTTAAGCCGAAATAGCATTCAACATCCTTAAATAGTGGATGGATTGATATGTGTGATTACAGAATGGAATACTGGGATAACGAAAATGATCACAGCGTTATACGTAGATGCCCACATCAGTTTGACGAACAAACAAACTCCGAAGGGGAAACACTTTGTTTCTTTCATTTTGACGATAAAAATAAAGACTGTGAAAGATTCACCAGACTTTTTTTAGAATTATTCTTTTCAGACGGTGACAATGAGTTTTGCGGCTTCATTTTTCCTGAAAATTTCAAGTTTGAAGAACTTGATGAATCAGTCCGATCTATTCATTCTAGAACTTTCTTTGTAAAATCAAAATTTTATTGCGAGGCAAAATTTCAGAAATATAAATTCAATGAATATGTTTCTTTTGAAGGAGCTCAGTTTATCAGAAGAGTTGATTTCGAAAACGTATTTTTCAATGGAGACGCTTATTTTGGAGATACACATTTTTCGGAAGATGTTGACTTTTTCAAAGCCAGTTTTTTAAAAACAGCTCATTTTGCTCATACACGTTTTAAAGGCAATGCACGCTTCTCTGAGGTTTCTTTCCACGGAAAAACATATTTCAACAAAGGAACTCTGTTTGAAAAATGTGTACGTTTTTACGGTATTAAAGTACTTTCTGGTGGCAGCATCGCATTTATAGAGAAAAACTTTTCCAACGATTCAAAGGTTATTTTTATAAATGTAAGTTATGAAAATAGAGACAGCATTACTTTTGATGGAGTTAATCTTGGGAAAACTCGTTTTCTCAGAACTGATTTAAGATGGATCAATTTTCATGAAGTCTACTGGACCAACAGGGAATACGGCTCCATCAGGCATAAGAAGCCGTGCATGGTGTATGATGACACGTTTCAGTGTGGTGTATTCCAAAATACATTGAGATGGATTATAGATAAATTAATGAGCAGAAGGAGCAAGATAAAAAACTGGATTGCCCGCGGTTTAGAGAAACTCAAAAATAATAAGGAAAATTATCATTACGAAGTTTACAGGCTGTATACACAGCTTCGCATGAATTACGAGGAAACCGGAAGATATTTTGAAGCTGGGGACTTTTACATCGGCGAAATGGAAATGAGAAGGAAGGGAAACTTTGAGAGTCCTGCTATGTGTGACAAGATTAACTTGACTTGACAGTTGAAAAGAAAGGTGGTCAGATACCTCCTGGCAAACAACTCAAAAAGTTGAAGGAG
>JAFGFE010000040.1 GCA_016931225.1 Candidatus Zymogenaceae bacterium | reverse complement strand
CTGGATCGGCAGGTTATGACTGTGTAACCGCCATTGACATGCCGGGAGGTACGGCCACTGTCAACTCAAGTCTCGTTCAGGACAAATTCCTGGGGAAGACAGATACGTTCTCCTCCGGCTCATCCCCAAATGTAGTCGTGTCCATGATATCCATCCCGAAGCACGTTTCCCACCGTCGCCCTACTCCTCAACGGCCTCCAAAACCCGCACGATTTCATCGACGGCGATACGTGTCCCTAATTCGTTCCAGTGCGTATCGCTCTGGTAGTATAAGAACGATGTGTCACCGTGTTCTTTTCGATAATCGTCGTATGTTTTTGTGAGATCGACGGTGATCACACCACGTTCCTCCAGGGCTTCCACGAGCAGCGGTATCAGCTCGTTATAGTCGGGGGCCGCCGCGAAATCTCCATATACCGTATACTTGTTCGGGCACGCCATGAAAACCGTTGTTATACCGAAGGTCTCTTTTACCCTTTCGGATGTGAGGGCGATGTTATCCGCTGTTTTTTGTATGAAGCTTTCCGTCATCTTTCTTTTGTATCCTTCCACCGCCCGGTAATAAAACAGCATCTCCGGTTCGAGTGAGTATTCAGGCGTCAGGGGTGAGATTTCACCGAAGACTCGAAACTTGCCGGTTTTAATCAGGGATTGGACGAATACAGTGGAAATATTTTTCGTGTAAACAAACGTCAGATCCTCTCTGATGTCTGATGTTGATATGGTCTCCGTTTTCGCCGCTTCAATTTTGTCGAAGATTTCGTCACGTTCGATTTTGGGATCTACGAAGAGTGGAGTGATGCCGCGCTCGACCCGTTCCCATATCATGATCGTCGGATGTTCCTGCGGTTCATATCCAAACTCGGTGAGCATCACGATAGGGTTGTTCGATTCCTCGACCACATCCAATGGATTGACCGATGCCACCTTTTTGCCGGTTTTCTCCTTGAGCATTCGGGCAAAGAGGTCTCCATGAACGACGAAAAAGCTGTCGCCGAAACAGATGATGTCGGCCTCGTCGATGTCGTCTAAAACAACATCACTGTAATGTGTCGGTATTGACGAGCGGGGAAACCTGAAATCCCTCACGAGCGCCATTTCATACAGGTCGCCGTATTGATATTGTTGAAACAGGATCGATCGTGAAAACTCAAACCTGCTGAGAATGAAAATGAACAGAAAATAGGCTGACGCGGCGACAAAGAGGCCGTATACGATCATTTTTTTCGTTTTTTTGTGAAAATCCATGCGGGAACCTGGACTAAAACCTGAAATATATGAAATCGGTTTCTTCGAAGACACCGAAAAAAAGCATGAAACCTAATAGAAATGTGAAGACGATCGCTTTTACGATGAACGGGATACGAGCAATCCTCTCCTTCATTTTTTCTCGACATGCAAGACTCTCGACACACACATACCCGCCGACAAGCACAATGGAAAAGATGAGGTTGAAAACACCGAGGCCGGCATCAATCCCGCATGGTACGGATACATTCCGAAACATGAGAGAAAGATACACGAACGCCTCATCGATGCTTTCCGCTCGAAAGAAGATCCATGCAAAACTCACCAGATGAAATGTAATAAGAATCCTCGATGCCCTGAGAAGGGTGGAATCCGCCCCGAGATAATGTTCGATTTGTGCGCTCACTCCCCTTTTTAACTGTGAGACATAATAATACAGGCAGTTGAGAATCCCCCAGAAGATGAACGTCGGATTCGATCCGTGCCACAGTCCGATAAGGAAAAAGGTGATAAAAAGATTCAGGAACCATCGATATTTCGGCACCCGGTTTCCCCCCAGGGGAATATATACGTAATCCCGAAACCATGTGGAGAGGGAGATGTGCCAGCGGCGCCAGAAATCGGGGATGGAGACGGCGAAGTACGGATAGGTGAAATTCTCCATTATCTTGAAGCCAAACACCCTGGCGCTTCCGACGGCGATATCGGTATACGCGGAAAAATCCAGATATATCTGGAATGAATAGAAGTAGACCGCGATAATCAGCGCAAGCGGGATATGTTCCTCGGGGCTTCCGTATACCTGATTCACATAGAGGGCAAGTCGATCCGCGATAACGATTTTTTTAAATAATCCCCAGAATATTCTTGAGAGCCCCCAAGAAACACGTTCGTAATCAAAATCGCTGTTTTCCCTGATCTGCGGCAGCAGGTAACCGGCCCTGTCTATGGGGCCGGCGAGCAGTTGAGGAAACATCGCGACAAACAGGCTGTATCTTCCGATATGATACTCCGGCGCCGTTTCTCCCCTGTACACATCGATGGTATACCCGATTGCCTTGAACGTAAAGAAGGATATCCCGAGAGGCAGAGCTATGTCATATAATCTCTGAAACACCGAGACGCCGAACAGGTTGAGTGAGACAAAAGCAATTTCGCTGAAATAGACCGCATATTTATAATACAGAAGAAATCCGAGGGAGGAGAGGGCAGTGAGAAATAAAACAGCTCGCTTGTGGAGGTCTTTTTTTGACCGTGCGATTATGATCGCCCCGAGATAGTTGATGATGATTATTGTCGGAAGGAGCCATATATATTGCGGGTTACCGAAACAGTAAAACAGCAGGCTTGCGAGCAGAAGAAAAATCCATCTGAGCGTATACGGCAGGGCAAAGTAGATGGTGACTGCAAGCGTGAAGAACGCGATATAAAGAATAGATGTGAAGATCATATGAATTTCATATTTAGAACATATTTACTGACATCATTATGAACTGCTCTAAAAAAATCTTGATGTAAGGGTATCATGGATAGAAAAAAATATTAAACGAAAAACTGAGAGGCTTTCCAAGAAGTTCTTTACTCTCCCGCGGATGAAATCGCCGTATTCTCCTTCACGTCCTCCCGATTTCATCTGTAACACGGCTGAAAATCAGACACTACACCGGTGAGATCGAATGACAATCACGCAGAAGTCCGTCCACATTCAAGCGGATCACCACCCGGGGCGATGGTACGTTGTGTCGACGTGTCGGCTGATGAGAATCTTCCCTGCGTTTCTTGAATCATCCCCATTAAAAAACGGCCGACGAAATCGTCGACCGGTGTGTGTGGAGCAATAGTGAGGAGAGGTACGGTCTATTTTCTTTTCCTTCCCCCCACCAGGAGACTCAGCGGCAGGGAGAAGATCACCGCACCGATGATCGACCAGATCACTGGGAAATTGGCGCCGCCGACCTTGATGGTCAGGATATCCGGCAGGCCCACCAGCCCCGAAAGGTACGTCCCCACCATCGCCCCGATAAAGCCCATCACCACGGAGATCAGGCATCCCCCCCGGCGGAATCCAGAGATGGCCATGCCCAGGGAGCCGCAGACGGCGGCGATGAGAATCAGCAATAATATCTGAAGCAGGTTCATGCACGCTCCTCTGTGTTTTTAGAAATTCGGTGTTTTTTTAAATATCAATTTTATATTATATCATGGGGGGCGCCGAAAGACACGGGCTTTCGGACATGCGGGATGCCATATGGATTTCGGCGCACGAAGAACGATCCGGAGTCGGCTTTCCACGCTCCTTGTTGTTATTTCGGGTGAGCGCCCCCCACCAGGCGGGGTGGGAACGGAAAAAGGTGAGTCGGATGCGATAAAAGTTACAAAAATGTCTTGAGTATGTATCCGTTGTCATGTATCCTTTTGGGATGGATGATTTCATCCTAATGACGGTGGGTGTACGACCGATGTGAGATGGAAATCCCGGCGGATACAAACGATACGAACATCCAATCGATAGACAGGAGGCGATCGTGAAGGAGAGAGACATGTCCCAATGGAAGCTCGATACCATCTGCGTGCACGCGGGAGAGGGGGTGGATACGGACACCCGGGCCATACGACGGCCCATACACATGGCGAATTCCTACGAGCTCCCCACGGACGTCGAGGAGTTACTCCAGGTCCTCGACTGGGATAACCTGGATAAATACAACTACACCCGGGAGCACAGCGCCACACCCCGACACCTGGAGGAGCGCCTGATGGCGATGGAGGGGGCGGAGGACTGCGTGGTGGCCGCCAGCGGCATGGGTATCATCTCCGCTGTGTTGTGGACACTATTGGAAAAGGGCTCCCATATCGTGGCCTCTGAGGTCTGCTACACCGGCACCCAGAAGCTCTTGGGGGTCTACTTCCCGAAGTTCGGCGTGGACGTATCCCTGGTGGACACCACGGATCTCGACGAGGTGAAGGCCGCCATCCGGCCGGACACGAAGGTGGTGTACGTGGAAACGCCGGGAAATCCCATTGTGTTGATCTCCGACATAGAGGAAATCGCGAAGATGGCCCACGGGGTGGGGGCGACGATGGTGGTGGACAGCACCTGGTCCGGCATGGTCACCCAGAAGCCCCTGGAGCTGGGGGCCGATGTGGTCATCCACAGTGCCACGAAATACATCAACGGTCACGGCGACAGCCTGGGCGGCGCCGCCCTGGGCAGTAAGGAGTTCCTCAAGGAGGTCAGGGAGGCGGGCATCGTCCACCTGGGGGCCTGCATCAGCCCGTTCAACGCCTGGCTGATCATGAGGGGATCGGTGACGCTCCCGATGAGGATGCAGAAACATTCCGAGAACGCCCTGAAGGTGGCCCGGTTCCTGGAATCCCACGACAAGGTGAACATGGTGCGCTTCCCCTGGCTTCCCAGTCACTCCCATCATGAGGTCGCGAAAAAGCAGATGACGGCGCCGCCGGCAATGATCAACTTCAATCTGAAGGCGGACCTGATGGATCACTTTGAGTTTCTGGAACACCTTGATATCATCACACACGCCGTCTCGCTGGGGCACGACCAGAGCCTGATATTTTATCTCCCCACGGCGTTTTTCTTCCAGGACATGGTGGTCTTTTCCGAAGCCCAGCAGGAAAAATATACCAACCTCATGGGAGACGGGCTGTTTCGGCTGAGCATGGGGATCGAGGATGCGGACGACCTGATCACGGACCTCTCCCGGGCGCTGGTCAAGGTCAGGGTAAAGTAGACGATATCTCTGGGGTATCGGTTCCGCCGCACATCGTTTTTGTCTCTTCCGTGCGGCGGTCCTCAGGTACTATTGATTTCATGATGCACCAATTACACAGATCAACAGAGAATGACAGGCGATACAGGGAGTTCTCGGTCCTCTACGAGATCGCCCGGGCGGTCTCTTTTTCCAGCGACCTGGAAACATCCCTCACCGACGTCCTGGACATTCTCCAGCGGGACCTGGGGATGAACCGGGGCACCATCACCGTGCTGAATCCGACCACCACCGAGCTTCAGATCGAGGTCGCCTCGGGGCTTTCGACAAGCGAGATGCGCCGGGGCGTCTACCGGGTGGGCGAGGGGATCACCGGACGGGTCGTGGAGTCCGGCGAGCCGATGGTCATCCCCCAGGTGGGGAAGGAGCCGATGTTCCTGGACCGCACCGGCTCCAGGAAGGACATCAACAAGGACGACATCAGCTTCATTTGCGTCCCCATCAAGGTGGGTCCCCGGGCCATCGGCGCCCTGAGTGTGGACTGCCTGTTCGACCAGGCGGTGTCCCTGGAGGAGGACGTCAGACTATTAACCATCATCTCCTCCATCATCGCCCAGGCGGTGCGTCATATGCAGATTCAGGAGGAGGAGCGGGCGCGGCTGATCTCGGAAAATGTACGGCTCAAGGGGGAGCTGAAGAAAAAATACAGCTTCGAGAATATCATCGGCAGCTGCAACAAGATGCACCAGGTCTACACCATGATCGACCAGGTGGCGAAGACCCCCACCACCGTACTCATCCGAGGGGAGTCCGGCACAGGGAAGGAGCTGGTGGCCCATGCCATTCACTACAACAGCACCCGGTCGGCAAAGCCGCTCATCAAGGTGAGCCTGGCCGCGCTGCCGGAGGCGCTTCTGGAAAGCGAATTGTTTGGACATGAGCGGGGTGCGTTCACCGGCGCCCTGGGGAGGAAGGCGGGAAGGTTTCAGGCGGCAAACGGTGGGACGATCTTTCTCGACGAGATCGGCGATCTCCCCCTGTCGCTGCAGGTAAAAATCCTGAGGGTCATCCAGGAACGGGAGTTCGAGCTTGTGGGCGGCACCGAGACCGTCAAGGTGGATGTGCGCATCATCGCCGCCACGAATCGAAACCTGGAGGCGCTGATGGCCGAAAACAAGTTTCGGGAAGACCTCTATTTCCGTCTCAACGTGTTCCCCATCTACATGCCTCCCCTCAGGGAGCGACAGACCGACATCATCCTTCTCGCCAACCATTTCATCGAAAAGTACGCCGCCGCCATCGATAAGCCCACGGCCCGGCTCTCGGCCCGGGCCGCGGACCTCCTGATGGGCCACACCTGGCCCGGAAACGTCCGTGAGTTGGAAAACGCCGTCGAGCGGGCCATGATTCTCGTCACGGGCGATGTTATCACCGAGGAACATCTTCCCCCCAGTATCGGCGGGGAGAAAAACGGTCCATCGGGCAGGATTTCCACGCCGCGCATCGCCGGTACAGGAAATCTGGAGGATTCGGTGGAAAGCCTCGAGCGGGGCATGATAACCGACGCCCTCAAGGAGACGAGGGGCAACCGTACCAGGGCGGCAATGCTTTTGGGCATCACCCCCCGGATGATCAACTACAAGATCGGAAAGTACGACATCGACCCGGAGGCGTTCAAGGAATAGCGGTCCAGGGGCGGGATGCACACGCTCCTTTTTAGGTTGGCCGCATCAAAACGTCCGTCACGGAAGGAAACGACCGGATGGACTCCGGGAATTTCGTGTGTGTCGTTCTATTGTGTAAAGCATTCCAATATCGGCTTTTGGTCGACCCGCCTCATTCAGTCCGTCACCCCATTTTGTCTTTCCGCCGGAACATACATGGGCTCACCCCCCGGCCCGGAACGCCCCCGCCGCCGTTTCACATCGGCCCTTCTGCTGTGTGGACGTCGCATGGTGGGCATGTACAAAACGGCCGAGATCGTCGATGTTTCGATGGTGACGAAGGGGCGGTACAGGGTGAATGATGGACAGCCTCATGCACATGCGGTGTGTTTGTTGAATGTGCGTGGAGGGGACGGCGGGAGGAGCGGTCCACGGCCGGGAAGAATCCTATCCCATCAGCTCCGTTACCGCCCGCCAGGCGAAGTAGACACCGAAGCCGATGATCACGATTCCGGCGGTGGCGGAGACGGCCCGAAAGGTCTTTTCATTCACGAAGCGCTTTCCGGCATGGAGTACCACCGCAAGAAATACGAACCAAAGGACAACCCCGATAACGATGGTCAGGCTGGAAAGGAGCGCCTCGAGTTTTGTGGCGTTACGCACCGTGTCGGCCAGGATGGCGCCGAACACCCCCAGCCACCAGACGATGGTGATGGGGCTTGAAATGGCGATGACGTACCCCGAGGCGAAGGCGCCGGTCAGGGCCGTGCGTGTGCCCGTTTCTGGATTCAGTTCGATCGGTTTTTCCAGCATCGTCGTCACGCCCAGATAGATGAGAACGGCGGAGCCTGCGATATAGATTGCGAGCTGCACAGCGGGGATTTCCATGAAGCGGGCCAGCCCCAGGTAGATGAGAAGGAGGATGGTGGTGTCCGCCGAAGCCGCCCCCAGGCCGGTGGAGAAGGCGGGGGAAAAGCCGCCCTTCATGCCGTTCTTGATGGCCGCGGCGCTCACCGGGCCGATGGGCGCCGCCAGGGAGATCCCCAGGACGATGTTTTTCAGGAGCGTCAGGATGAGCTTTTCCATAATCGATATCGGACAGCACTCCCGGGGATCTGTTCCCTCTGGTCGGGCGGAATTGTGGTTACATGTTTAAAATCGGCCTGAAGCGAAAGGCGTGCTTCGTGATGCCCTCATATCGGAATCGGCCGGATTCGGTCACGGCGTCGATGACGTCCTGGTCCTCCATGTGGTGATCGGAGACCGCAAGAACGCCGTCTGATGTCAAGACCCGGCGAATCTCGGTAACGATGATATTCCAGTTCTTTAGGCTGTGCATCACATCGAACAGGAACACGACGTTAACCTGTTGGTCCGGAAGATCAATCCCTCCGTTGGAGAGCATCGTCTCGATGATTTCGATGTTACGTTTCTCCGCCCGCTTCTGTACATGGGCCAGGGCGGCGGGGTTGATATCCAGGGCGATGATGCGACCCGATTCACCCACACGGTCAGCCGCCGCCAGGCAGTATCCCCCCGGGCCGCATCCAAAGTCGAGTATCACATCCCCCGGCCTGATGTCGATCTCTTCGAGAATCTTCCCCCGGGGCGCCAGAAAGTCCCTGACGGCGAACGCCGCCGCCATGGCTTTGAAACGGCCCTTTCTCGCGTTGTTTTCTCTGTGTTCCATGTAAAACTCCTGATGTTCGTTGTCTTTTTCCTTAAGACGCGGTTTCAGGAGAAGTATTGCATACAGAAATTGTCCAAAGGCTCTTCAGTCGGTTTCAGACGGCCTCGACCCGGCGGTCCTTTTCCCGCTCGAAAATCCGCCGAAGGACCTCGCCGGTGTACGAGCCGTCAATTTCCGCCACCTCATCCGGAGTCCCCTCGGCGACGATCCTGCCGCCCTCGTCGCCCCCTTCGGGACCCAGGTCGATGATGTAATCGGCGCTCTTGATGACGTCCGGGTTGTGCTCGATGACGATGATGGTGTTCCCCTCGTCTCGGAGGCGCAAAAGCACCGTCAGGAGGTTCTTGATATCCGCAAAATGCAGGCCCGTGGTCGGCTCATCCAGGATGTAGAGAGTGCGGCCGGTGCTTCGCTTGGACAGCTCCTTGGAGAGCTTGATGCGTTGTGCCTCGCCCCCGGAGAGGGTTGTGGCCGATTGTCCCAGTTTGATGTATCCCAGACCCACGTCCTTCAGGGTGGAGAGCTTGTTCATGATCTGGGAATGATGGGTGAAGAACTCCATGGCCTGGTTGACGGTCATCTCCAACACGTCGGCGATGTTATATCCCTTGTAGGTGATCTCGAGGGTCTCCCGGTTGTACCGTTTGCCCTGGCAGGTTTCACAGGTGACGTAAACGTCCGGCAAAAAGTGCATTTCGATTTTTATGATGCCGTCGCCGGAGCAGGTCTCGCACCGACCGCCCTTGACGTTGAAGCTGTAGCGTCCCGGCTTGTATCCCCGCATTTTCGACTCCGGAAGCTGGGCGAAGAGGTCGCGAATGTGGGTGAAGAGCCCGGTGTAGGTGGCCGGATTGGAGCGGGGTGTGCGTCCGATGGGGGACTGGTCGATATCGATGACCTTGTCGATGGCGTCGATCCCCTCGATGCGGGTATGCTTTCCCGCCTTCTGGCGGGAGCGATACAGCGTCTGACTGAGTATCTTGTGGAGCGTATCGATGATCAGCGTCGATTTCCCCGACCCGGAGACGCCGGTGATGCAGGTAAATGTGCCCAGGGGGAAGCGGACGTCTATGTTTTTGAGATTGTTTTCGGAGGCGCCCACCAGCGTGATATATCCCCGGGGCGGTACCCGCTTTTCCGGCACCGGTATGGAGAGCCGCCCGGACAGGTATTTTCCGGTGAGGGAGCGGTCGTCTACAAGGATCTCCTCCGGCGTGCCGGAAAAGACGATCTCCCCGCCGGAAAGCCCCGCACCCGGTCCCATGTCTATGATGAAATCGGAGGCCAGGATCGTCTCTTCGTCGTGCTCCACTACCAGTACGGTGTTGCCCAAATCCCTCAGGTGCATGAGGGTCTGCAGCAGCTTCTGGTTGTCCTTTTGATGCAGTCCGATGCTCGGCTCGTCCAGGATATACAGGACTCCCACCAGGCTTGAGCCGATCTGGGTGGCCAGGCGGATGCGCTGGCCCTCGCCCCCGGACAGGGTGGCCGAGGTTCGATCCAGGGTCAGGTAATCCAGCCCGACGTTCACCAGGAATCCGAGACGCTCGACGATCTCCTTCATCACTCTTCCCGCGATCAGCTCCTCGTGCTCGGAGAACTCCAGGGTTTTCATGCGTTTGAGCAGCTCCCGGACCGACAGGCTCGTGTAATCATGGATGTTCTTGCCGTCGATCGTGACGTGGAGGCTCTCTTTTCTGAGCCGGGCGCCGTTGCAGACCGGGCAGGAGTGAACGTTCATGAAGCGATATATTTCCTCCCGGATGAATTCGGAGTCCGTTTCCTGGTAGCGGCGGTTCAGGTTCTGGATAACCCCCTCGAAGGGCCGGGGATAGAAATATTTTCTGCCGTCCCGCTCGAAGTAGAACTCGATCTCCTCGTTTCCCGAACCGTAGAGGATGACGTCCTGTATTTTTTGGGGAAGTTTCTCAAACGGGGTGTAGATATCGAAGTTGTAGTGCTTCGCCAGGGCGTCGAGGGTCTGGAAGTGGTAGACTGAGTTCTTCTTTTCCCAGGGCACGATCACTCCCTCCCGAAGCGAGAGCGACTTGTTTGGAACGATCAGGTCCGGGTCCAGGTACATGGTGGTTCCCAGGCCGCTGCACTGGGGACACGCGCCGTGGGGATTGTTGAACGAAAAGAGCCGGGGGGATATCTCCGGGTAGCTGATGCCGCAGTACGTGCAGGCGAACTTTTCGGAAAAGAGCAGCTCACCGCCGTCTTCCACGGCGATGGTGACAAATCCGTCGGAGAGCCGAAGCGACGTCTCCAGGGAATCGGTCAGGCGAAGGCGGATGTCATCCTTCATCACCAGGCGGTCCACAACCACTTCGATGTCGTGTTTCTTGTTCTTTTCAAGAACGATGTCCTCGTCGAGGGAATAGAGGATGCCGTCGATGCGCACCCGGACGTAGCCGGATCGCCTTAGTCCGTCCAGTTCCTTTTTGTATTCCCCCTTCCTTCCCTTGACGATGGGAGACAGCACCGAAAATCGGGTGCCCCCGGGAAGCTCCATGGCCTGGTCGACAATGGACTGCACCGTGACAGACGTGATCGGCCTGCCGCACTGGTAGCAGTGGGGATGACCCACCCGGGCGAACAGAAGCCTCAGGTAATCGTATATCTCGGTCACCGTTCCCACGGTGGAGCGGGGATTTTTGCTGGTGGACTTCTGCTCGATGGAAATCGCCGGAGAAAGCCCCTCGATGAAGTCCACATCCGGCTTGTCCATCTGTTCCAGAAACTGGCGGGCGTATGCGGAGAGGGATTCAACGTAGCGCCGCTGCCCCTCAGCGTATATGGTATCGAACGCCAGTGTGGATTTCCCGGAGCCGGAGAGCCCCGTAATGACCACCAGGCGATCCCGGGGGATGAGAACATCTATATCTTTCAGATTATGTTCTCTGGCACCCTTGACTTGTATGTGAGTTTCCGCCATGTGTTTGGTACGCACGTTATTCGGTGGAAGAAGAAAGCTTTGATGTGTCGATTTCTTGAATCGATTCGCACCAGATTAAATCTATATTATAGCGATACATGTCCGTGTTGTAAAGTATTGCTTCATATCAAAATGCTTTTGTTCCGGGAATTCCGGCCGAGCCGTACATGCTGTTTCGGATGTTCTCACCTGTTTTAAGGCGCACAACGTCACGTAACTTCCTGATAATCGAACGACAAGCGGAATCTCATATTATATTGACACGCCGGTAATCCTGTAACCGCAAGAAAACGACTTGAATGGATTTGCTGTGCTATAATATTATATAAAAGCTATCAACTAAGATAAAAAACATCATGTATAAAAACAGGAAAATCCGTATACATTGAATACAGGAGGCTCTGCATGGCATCGCTGAGCAATACACACAAGCGGTATCTGGAGGGAGCGTTTGATGATCGCGTTACCTTCAGGAAAACCGAGAGAAGGCTGTATGGTCATGATATCGGCGCCATGCCGCACATGATAAAACCGGTGATCGGAAACACCATCCCCGATGCGGTGGTGCAGCCGAGCTCCGAAGAAGAGCTGAAGATGCTTCTCACATGGGCGGCAAAAAACCGTATCCCCCTGACCCCCCGGGGTAAGGCCTCGTCCGGATACGGAGGTGTGCTGCCGGTGGACAACGGTGTGGTGGTCGATTTCTACCGCATGAACCGGGTGCTCGACATCGATGAGAAGAACCTGACCGTCCGGGCTCAGGCGGGCGTGGTGTGGGAGAAGCTCGACCGGGAGTTGAAAAAGAAAGGGTTGACCCTGAGAATGTATCCAACCAGCTATCCCGGCTCCACCGTGGGCGGATGGCTGGCCCAGGGGGGGACCGGCATCGGCTCGTATGAATCGGGGTGGTTTCGGGATATCGTCGTCAGCGCCCGGGTCGTCTTTCCCGATGGATCGACACAGGAAATCGCCGGCGACGATCTGGACCTGGTGTCCGAAGCCGAGGGTATCACCGGATTCATCAGTGATGTGACGATTCGGGTTATGCCGGCCGAAGAGCTGGACGTGGTGGCGGTGGGATGTCCCGAGGCGCATGACACCCAGAAGCTCATCGAGAACATCATCGCCGAGGACCTTCCGATCTGGTCCATGGTATTCATCAACCCCCGCATGGCGGAGATGAAAAACCGGGCGCCGCTTTTGATGCATCACGATCACCCGGATGAGGAGCGGGTGCTCCTGCCGGCGTCGTACATCCTGGTGCTTGCCTTTCGCAAAAGGGAGAGCACTCGTGTCCGGGAGTGGCTCGAGGGGGCGACCCGGCTGTGCGATGCGGAGATCTTGAGCGAAAAGATCGCCGAACATGAGTGGAAGAACCGCTTCAAGCGGATGGTCGTCAAGCGCCTGGGGCCCAGCATCATCCCCACGGAGGTGGTGGTGCCGCTGAGGGAGCTGGGGAGCGTCATGGAGGAGATCGAGAACAAGGTGGACCAGCCCATCGTGAAGGAGGGCGTGGTTATCAAAAACGGGTCTGGAGGCGAACCGGAGGTGGTGATCCTCGGGTTCATACCGGGAGACCAGCGAAAGCTCACCTTCAATTTTGTCTTCGCCCTGGCAATGACCGTCATCCGCATCGCCGAAAAGCACGGCGGGCGGGCCTACTCGACGGGTCTCTACTTCACCAAGAAGGCGCACGCGATACTCGGAAAGGATCGGGTAAAAAGGCTCAGGAGATTCAAGAAGAAGATCGACAAAAAGGGCATCCTGAACCCGAAGAAGGTGCTGGGAGGGGGTCTTGTGGGGATGTTCATGAAGGTCGCGGGAGTGTTCGAGCCCTTCGCACGCCCCTTCGGCAACTACGTGATCACCCGGGTCGGAGAGCAGCCCACGAAGCCGGTGAAAGACATCCCGCCGGATGTGGCCTGGTATGCCTACAGCTGCTCCCAATGCGGGTACTGCATCGAGGAGTGCGACCAGTTCTACGGCAGGGGCTGGGAGAGCCAGTCCCCCCGGGGGAAATGGTACTGGTTGAGGGAGTATATGGAGGGGAGGGAGGAATTTGACCAGGCGATGGTGGATACGTTTTTGGTGTGCACTACCTGCGAGCTGTGCAACCTGCGCTGTTCGGCGGCGCTGCCCATCGAACAGTCCTGGATGAAGCTTCGCGGAAAACTTATCCACGAGGAAAAGCGCATGACCTTCCCGCCCTTCGAGATGATGGAGGCGGCGTTGAGAAAAGAGGGGGACATCTGGGCGGGCTACCGAAGTGATCGGAGCGTGTGGTTTCCAGAGGACCTCAAGGAAAAACACGGTCCGGGGAAGAAGGCAAAGAACGCCTATTTCGCCGGCTGTACCGCCAGCTACGTGGAGCACGACATAGGCATGGCGTCGGTACGGCTCCTGGACGCGGCGGGGGTGGATTTCTGTTCCTTGGGCAATAAGGAAAGCTGCTGCGGTACTCCCATGCTGGTCGCCGGCAAGTGGGACTCTTTTATGGAGGTCATGAGAAAAAACATCGCCGCGGTCAAGGCCGCCGGCGCCGACACGGTCATATCGTCCTGCCCCGCGTGCGACATGATGTGGCGTCACGTCTATCCGAAATGGGCGGAAAAAGCGGGGATCGAGTACGACATCACCGCGAAGCATTACAGCGAGGTGGTGTCAGAAAAAATCAAGTCGGGCGAGTTCACCTTTCCCTCCAACGGAAAGGAGAAAGTCACCGTCACCTGGCACGATTCGTGCCATATCGGAAGGGTTTCGAGGGTGTATGAAGAGCCGAGGGACCTGATCAAGGCGGTGCCGAACGTGGATTTCGTCGAGATGGAGCACAACCGCGAGGAGGGACATTGCTGCGGCAGCGTGCTGACGCTCATCAAGGATCCCCCGGTGGCGGCGGAGGTGGGTAAGGTCCGGCTGGATGAGGCCGTGGAAGCCGGCGCCGAAAAGGTCCTGGCCCTGTGCCCCTGTTGCGAGTTCCAGCTTCGGGTCAGCGTCGACAAGAAGGATATAGACGTGGAGGTGGTGGACCTGGCGAGGTTCTGCGCCGAGGCCCTGGGGTTCGACTTCCCCGATCCGAACCCGGAGGTGCAGAAACAATGGGCGGTCTTCGAGGCGATGATCGCGCTGATGACGCCCGAGGGATTCGCCGATCTGATGGGGACCATGTGGCCCGAGCTGATCGACGCCATGCCCTTCGGCATGGGGCCGATGATGCGGCTGATGGGGAAGATCCCGGGCGCCCTTACGCTCATGAAGCCGATGTTCCCGATTCTCTTTCCGAGGTTGTTGCCTCTCATGATGCCAAAGGTCATGCCGGTGATGTTGGAGAGGGTGGCCGAGCGTATCCCCATGCCCGACTACATGCTGGAACAAATGCCCGAGATCATGCCGAAGGTGATGGACAACCTCATGCCCCACATGATCGGGGACGTGGTGCCCCTGGTGACCGATCCGATGATCGACTACCTGCGGGGGAAGAGTGGGTAAGCCTTGGATTCGCACACCGGTGTCGGCCGATGTGTCGACATCGGGATGTTGCGGGTCTTTGTTGTTCGTTTGTAGAGTTTTCGGGAACCAAAGCGGGAACCCTTCGTTGTATCTGTGGAAATAGTGTAAGAGAGACGCGCCGCGCTCCCAAGGGATCGCGGCGTGTATGCTTTGTGGATAGATGTATAATGTGAGGTCGAACGGCCCGTTTTGCAATCGTTTTTCATGAATTTGCTTTTCTTGACACTCAGGTCGCTTTTTGGTATCCTAAGAAAAGGATTGTCGGACGTACCGGGGATCGGATAGCGCGTATTATGAGCGATGAGAAAAAACTGCTGCTGCACGCATGCTGCGCTCCATGTACGATCTATCCCCTGGGGCGTCTTGAGAAGTCCGGATGGCGGGTAACCGTCTATTTCTATAATCCGAACATACACCCGTTCACCGAATTTGAGACGCGCTTCGAGGCAGTGGAGGAGTACTGCGATGGGCGAAACACATCTTTCGCTGCCGATCTCGATTATGACGTGTACGAATTTGTTCGAAAGGCGGGGATAGACGACGGAGCCCGATGCCTCGCCTGCTACCGGATGCGCCTTGAGCAAACGATCCGGCGGGCGGCACAGGAGGGATACGATGCCGTTTCGACGACGCTGCTCTTCAGCATTTACCAGGATCATGAAGCGATCCGTACGCTGGGGGAGGAGCTCTCCCGCGATGCGGGGATAGAATTTTACTACGAGGATTTTCGCGCCGGGTGGGACGAGGGACGACGTCTCTCCCGAGACCTGGGCATGTATCAACAGAAATATTGCGGCTGTATTTTCAGCGAGCAGAATCGATATGAAAAAAAGATAAAACGACTGAGGCATTCCGTGAGGACGACATGACATATACGAGGAAAACCGCACTGGGCATCATCATTCTGTGCGCGGCGCTTACCCTTGCCGCCAGCGCTCCGATGGTTGCCGTCTCCCAAGACAAAGGGGAGCTCATCACCGGGAAAATCTTTAACGATACGGACATCGCCCCCACAGATTTCGGCCCGGTGGAGCTGAATATCGTCATCGATGAAATATACATGGGACGGCTCATGCCGGGTGAAAAGATGTTGGTGGCCCTCGAGCAGCGCAGGGTTCCCTATGAAGTGCGGGCATACGCTTTCGACTTTGACGGAAGCGTATTCTTTGCCGTAGTGCCGCTTCCCCTCTGGGATGAGGTGGATATCCCGGTGTATCATCGGGGGGAACATGCGGACTGGTGGGTCGCCTTCGAGGGGATTCGCTGACGGCTCTCCCGGTGGGGGGAAGGAAGGGAGGGGAAGATAACGGGGAAGGAGGGAGAGATGGGGGGGAATATGGGGGGCGACCCTCATTTATATATCAGTACTGGTTCAATGACACGATTTTCACGTATCGGGGAGGAGGCCGGTTCCCGACATACGCTTTCCTACTCGCGCCGTTTACCGGTATAATCGTGTCTTCGCGTACATTCAAACATATCACGGGCACACGCCGACGGAATGCGCCCGTGAGCCTGGGATAACATCTCTTTTTGATTCAAAACAATCGGGAGGCACGCCATGCCGGAAAAAGGCGTATTCTGGGAGGGGATCTCCGAGGGGCTGGCCAGGAAGATCGAGGAGATCGTCGAAATCGTCCCCGGCTTCGGAGACTACCTGAAGCGGGAAAACGCCCGGGAGCGGGACAAGATCATTCGGGAACATATCGCCGAGCGCTATGATCACATGAAGAAGGCGCTGATGGGTGTCATGGAAGAGCTGAGCGAATCGGGTCGCCTCAAGGGCCTGGACCGACTGGATCGCCTCAATAGACGTCTGGATCGGCTCCGGGACGAGATCACGTATGCCTCTCACGGCTATTCCGGATTCTTCGATCCGGTGAAGATCCTCGATGCCGAGTTGGAGGCGTTGTACACCTACGACCTCGATATGCTGGCGGAAGTGGAGGAGATGGACAAGCACCTGGAGGCGCTTTCCGATCACGTAAACGATCCCGACAGGCTGACCGAGGAGCTGGCGGCCGTCTCCACGTTCATCGACAACATGGAGCGAATATTCGAAAACAGGAAATATGTGGTCACCAAGGGACACGAATAGAGAGAGACAATCGATTTTCATATGTGAGCGGGTGATTCTCACGGAGGATTGATACATGGCGAAGATACTGGATGTCATAGAATACTTTTTTGAAGACGATACAGAGATGATTCATCGTATCCCCGAGACCGGCTCGGCGGAGACGAAGCTGGGGTCCCAGTTGATCATCCGGGAAAACCAGACGGCGGTCTTCTTTCGAGACGGCAAGGGGCTTGACGTGTTCGGCGTGGGAAGGCATACCCTGACCACCATGAACCTGCCGCTGTTGACGAAGCTCATCGCAATGCCGTTCGATTCGACGAGTCCCTTCCGGGTCGAGGTCCTCTTCGTCAACATGAAGATCTTCACCGACATGAAGTGGGGGACCAGGAACCCAGTGGCCTTTCGGGATTCCGAGTTCGGGCTGGTGCGCCTGCGGGCATACGGAAATTACACGCTACGTATCACCCAGCCGCTCCTTTTCATCAACACCCTGGTCGCCACCAAGGGGATGATGACCACCGAGGGGATATCCGGGTATCTCCGGGATGTGATTGTCAGCCGTCTGAACGATCTTCTGGGCGAACACATGAAGAGCATCCTGGATTTGCCCCAGAACTACGATGAGCTGGCGGTGGTGGCCAAGGTGCGCATCAAGGACGACTTCAACAAGTTCGGCATCGAGCTGATAGATTTCTTCATCAACGAGATTACCCCTCCCGACGAGGTCCAGAAGGTCATCGACGAGCGTACCGGCATGGGCGTCATCGGCGATATGAACGAATTCCTGAAATTCGAGGCCGCCCGGGCCCTGGGAAAGATCGGGTCCGAGGGCGTCGTTCCGGGGGCCGGAGGAGCCGCCGCCGCGGGCGGCGAGGGAGGGGTTGCCTCCAGTGCCGCCGCCGGGATGGGCGTGGGTGTGGGCGCGGGTCTCGGCATGATGGTGCCCGGCATGCTCTTTCGCACCCTTGCCGAGGGACCCTCCACCGTCGCGGACGTACAGAAACAGGGATACGCCAACTGTCCCAAGTGCCACGCCCAGGTGCCGGTCAACGCACGATTTTGCAACAACTGTGGCAGCCAGCTTGTGGTGGTGAACAAGTGCGCTCACTGCGGCAAGAACCTCTCGCCCGAGGACAAGTTTTGTCCTCTCTGCGGAAAGCCGGTGGGAGAGGAGCATGCCTGCCCAAAGTGCGGTGCAAAGCTGCCCGAGGGCGCCAAGTTCTGTACCGAATGCGGGGAGAAGGTTGAGTAAATTCTTTCGGCGGACCTGTGTGTCAGCCTTCGCATCCGGTTATCATCGATCATCATGATAGTAGCCTGTTCCCAGTGCGGCGCCAAGATCGACATCGAGGACGGCAGACGGTTCATCACCTGTCCGTTTTGTCGCTCCTCCCTGCTTGTCGAAAAGGACCGCACCTTTGAGTGTTTCTTCCTCGAACATAAAAGAAACGATATCTGGGCGAAAGTCTTTCTTTTGTCTCAACTGAAGGATGCGGGGATCGATGATGAGCCGAAGGACCTGGCGATAGAGTTCTCCTATTTTCCCATCTGGCACATCACCCATTCGGACGGCGTCTCGTTCACCCAGCCGGCCGCCCATACCACACACACGGAGATATCGTCCTTCCGTATCCCTGCGGGTGACCTGATATACTACGACCGGGAGAAGGACGACCTGGGGGAGACGGCGGAGCCCACGATTCCGCCGGAAGCCGCCACGCACTGGACCAAGGGCGATCGAGATTCGTTGAACGGCCTCGTCCGGTTGTGGTTGATATACCTGCCGATTTATTTCTTCTCGTTTACGATCGACGGCGTTCGGCACAAGGCGTCAATCATCGGTGACGCTGCCCGGGTCTATTCCGACGCCGTGAAGGAATTTTCAAGGGAGAAAAGAAATTATCGTCCCCTGGTTTTTTTTATAATCACGTTTTTGGTCTGCCTGATTCTCGGTTTTGTTTTCTCGGGATCCCTTCTGATGCAGATTTCGGTCATCGTCGGCGCCATGATCGTCTTTCTGCTCTCTTCGCCACTGGTGCTTAGAAACAATTGAACCGGATTTTTCAACCGACGGCGTTCAACCGACGGTGTCACGTAATCACAGGATAGGTATCGTTTGAATCCCACATCCACACCGTCATCGGGTAAATCCGCGGTCGACAGCTTCACCATCGCGGTGACCTGTCCCGGCTGCGGCTCCGGCATCGATTTCGTCGAGGGGGCCACCACCGTCGCGTGCGCCCACTGCGGGATGTCCCACATCATCTCAGGCACGGGCGGCATCAAGCGATTCTATATCCCCCGCAGGGCCTCACGATCCCAGGCGGTTGCGTCGGTAAAGAGGCTCGTCGAAAAATCCTTGGCCGACGAGGGACAGAGAATGGCCGTGCGCATGATAGACGCGAAACTCGTCTACGTCCCCTTCTTCCGGGTGAAGCTGCGGGGCGGCGGGTGGTACATCGCCCATGAAACCAAAACGGCTCCGAAGTCTGTGGGGGTGGATGAAAACGGACAGCCCATCTATGTCCATCCGATGAAAAAGAAGATCAACAATGTGTTCGTCAAGGAGGGAACCTATTTCAGCCCCGCCGTCGACATCAGCGACCTGGGGAGGTTCGGCATCTCCACCAAGTCCAGCATCCTGAAGCTCCATGTTCTGAGAGATGAGGACCAGAAGACCAGGGGGATGTTCTTCGATCCGGTGAAGGACCCCGAAACCGCCGTTCGGGAGGCATGGTCGATGCTGGTGAGCGCGGCGCGGCCGAGCGATGTGACGCTTGACTATTTTGAGGCGGAGAAGGTTTCGGAAGAGCTCTCCCAGATATACCACCCCCTGTGGGTCGTCAGGTTTTTAATGGGGGATCATGCCGTTCGCGTGGTGGTGGACGGCGTCAGCGGCGAGATCGTCAGGGCGCGTATACCGATTCGCAGCAGAGTGAACCTGCTGCCCGGGGTGCTCATTGCGGGAACGACGGCGTTTCTCATCGCCGTGCTCAAACAATTTTTCGTCCCGTTGTTGATAGTGGGTGCGTTTATCTTTTTTATGCTGCCGGACAGATCGGGGATAACCAGGTTCTTTTACAAGCATATCGTCAGGCCCTGGGATGACGGGGAGGTGGTCATTGAATAAGGTGACGAATCTCTCGCTCTTGCCGGTACGCTGTCCCCGGTGCGGGTGGCACCGGCTGGGCCTGACCGACAGCGACGCGGTGCTGTTGTGCCCCAACTGCCACGACCTGTGGGAGGAGGCCCACGGCACGTTCGTTCAGCGGGAGTACTTCTTCGCACAGACCGACATCGTCAATCCTTCCTATCTCCCCTTCTGGACCTATCGGCTCACAGCCCACACACCGACGGGCGACATCGAGGATTTTCACACCTATGCACGCCACATCGCCTTTGTGCAGACGATAGAACGAATTGTAAATCGGCCCCTGACGTTGTTTGTCGCGGCGTTCAGGCTTCGTGCGGAAACGCAGCGACTGAACATTTCCAAGAGATATACCTACAGACAACCCGTTTTCGAACCGGGAGGCCCAAGGAAGGGACACGCCTGGGGCCCGGTGCTCCCGGACAAGACGGCCAAAAACTACGGCAGGACTATTTTTATCTCGACTTTATCCGAAAACAAGAAGAATTCCACGGAGTTCGTATCAGCCCTCTCCGTTACGCTCCAGTCCCCCCTCCTGATATTTGTCCCCTTCAGTCTTGAGGGACAATATCTGAAGGATCCCGTCAGCGCCTATACGGTACAGCAGAGGCTCCTTGCCGACGAGCCCGCCCGTATCGGACCGATATGAGCGAAAAAGGGCTTGTAAGGCACCTCGGTGAGGAATATAATACTATCTCATGCAAACGACCATCGCACAGCCCGTCCGGATCGATGGGGTGGGAATCCATTCCGGTAACACCGTGACGGCGAACCTCATCCCGGCGGGGCCGGATGAGGGGATCGGTTTTGTCAGGAGAGATGGTGAAAAAGATATCCGTATCCCCGCGCATTTTTCCCGGGTGCACCATACCCTGCTTGCGACGTCGCTGAAGGAAAACGGTCATGAAGTACAGACGGTGGAGCACCTCATGGCCTGTTTCTCCGCTTTGGGGATTGATAATGTGACCGTGATCCTTGACGGTCCTGAAGTCCCGATCATGGACGGAAGCGCCCGTCCTATCGTGGCGCTTCTTGACGAGGCGGGAGTCACACTCCTTGACGCCCAAAGACGCATCGCTCGGGTTATGGAAACGGTAACGGTGTCGGAAGACGGGAAATCCGCGACCCTCAAGCCCCGGCAGGCGACGGGTGACGGGTTGGAGCTTGATTATACCATCGTCTATGACAATCCGCACATCGGGACCCAGCGGTTCGCCTGTTCGGTGAGCCCGGAGTGCTTTAAAAGGGAGATCGCCCCGGCCCGCACCTTCGCCCTAGAGGCGGATGTGTCCATGATTCTGGAGCAGGGCAGGGGGATGGGCGGCTCTTTCGAAACGGCCCTGATCATCGGCGATGAGGGCGTCCTCAATCCCGGCGGCCTTCGCTTTCCGGACGAGTGTGTCCGCCATAAGTGTCTTGACGCCGTGGGGGATATGGCCCTGTTCGACCTGCCCCTCTCGGGGCGGTACGTCGCCCGAAAATCGGGGCATCGCCTGAACCTCATGCTCCTCGAGGAACTCTCCCGGCGCGGCGCATATGAAATTGTGACGATATGATACATCGCTGTATAAAAATCTACCTTGCGCTTTGTATGGCAGCCTGTGGTGTTCTCATGGCCGGAACGGTCATGGCGGAAGATCCCTGCATCACAAACGTGATCATTACCAAATTTCAAAATGATACCTATGTCTACTTCAATATCGATGAATGCTTTACCGAGGACATGGAAGAGGCGATAAACAGCGGTATCTCAACCACATTCGTTTTTATCATAGAATTGAAAAAGAGCCAGTTTTTCTGGTTCGATCCGACGATAACGAAAAAAACCTTCACACACACCATCACCTACGACAGTCTTACCGACGAATACACCGTCTACCGGGAGGAGGGCCGTGCCTCCCCGCTGGTCTACGATACCTATGAGGAGGCGGTACTGGCGATGGGACAGGTGCGCTTTTACCCGCTGACGACCATGAACGTATTGGAAAAGGGAGAGCGATATCAGGTTCGGATACGATCACGGCTGGACAAGATGGAGGTGCCGGAATCGATTCGGTATGTACTGTTTTTCGCGAACTTGTGGGAATTCGATACCGGCTGGTATGTCGAGGAGTTTATCTATTGACGTTTGCCTGACGGGCCATGAAGATACGGTTTAGAAGCAAAAAGAAAAGAAAGCTCACTTCCCAGGAGGCCAGGTGGCGACGGGAACGGGCGATCATCATCATCTCGGTCATCGCTATCGGCCTGATCATATGGCTGGGTACGTACCTGACCCAGAAGGACCTGGATATCGGCGTCGGGGAAAATATCCTGCTCATCGCCCTGGTGGATATCAACCTGATACTTCTGGTGCTGGTCATCTTCCTGGTTCTCAGAAACCTCGTAAAGCTGATCTTCGAGCGGCGAAAGCTCGCCCAGATGGTGCGGCTCAGGACAAAACTGGTGCTCAGCTTTGCGGGGCTGACGCTTTTTCCCACACTGGTGATGTTTCTCGCCGCCATCTTTTTCTTCTCCGCCAGCATGGACAAATTTTTCAACGTTCAGGTGGAAAACTCCCTTGAAGGGTCCCTGGAGATCGCCCAGACATATTACTCCACCGCCACCGGCGAGGTGGCCGACGCCGCCCGGGAAGTGGGGGGTCTGACGACACTGCCTCTTGAGGAGGCGGCCCTGAAGCGTCTCGTCGATTCGTCCCGGGAGCGATTCGGCCTGGGGCTCGTCAAGGTGTTTTCTCCCGACATGCGCGAGCTCGCCTCTTCGGTGGGGAATGACATCCCGGAAGGGGCGTTGGAACACCTGAACATCGTACTCTTTGACGACGCCCTGGCAGGAAAGGCCGTGGCGACCATCCAGAACAGCGGGTACGGGGACGTGGTGTGGGCGCTGTTCCCGATAGCCAATGATTCGGGAGAGGTGGTCGGCGTGGTGATGACCGCGCGGTTCGTTCCCAAATCTCTCCTGGCGAAAATGACCGATATCAGCAGGTTCCTTGAGGAATACAAGACCAACAAGCTTTTGAAAAAGCCGATCGTCATCAGCTATCTGATTACTCTCTCGGGAATCGCGCTGTTGGTGGTGTTCACCGCCACGTGGCTCGGATTCTATCTCGCCAAAGGGATTACCGTGCCCCTGTCGCTTTTGGCCGAGGGGACCAGAAAGGTCGCTGAGGGGGACATGGACGTCTTTGTGGACGTCAATGCAAAGGACGAGGTCGGTATCCTGGTGGACTCATTCAACAAGATGACCCAGGATCTCAAGTCGCAGTCCCAAAGGCTGGAGAAGGCGTATAACGAGCTCTCCCGCTCGAATATAGAGCTGGATCGCCGTCGGGCGCACATGGAAATCATCCTGAAAAACGTCGCGGCGGGTGTCATCTCCATTGACAGGGATGGAATGATCACCACCATCAACAAGTCCGCGGAACGGATTCTTGCCATCAAGATGGCCAGGATCATCAATCGTCCCGTAGGGGAGGTGCTTTCCCAGGATCAGTATCGGGCGCTGAGGGAGTTTCTGGACGATTTGAGAGATTCCCCGGATCGATCCCTACAGCGCCAGCTCGATATCCCCCTGGAGGACCGAAATGTCACCATCCTTGCTACGGGCAATCATCTCCTTGATGAGGATGAAAAGTTCATGGGGGTGGTGACAGTTTTCGATGACATGACGGAAATCAACCGGGCGCAGAAAATGTACGCGTGGCGGGAGGTGGCCCGACGCATCGCCCATGAAATCAAGAATCCCCTCACCCCCATACAGCTCTCGGCCCAGCGTATACGAAAAAAATATTTCGATATGCTCGGGGACGACCGGGAAGTGTTGGAAGAATGCACGGATACCATCATCACCCAGGTCGAGGAGATGAAGAGCTTGGTCGACGAGTTTTCCCATTTCGCCCGCATGCCGTCCGCCCGTCCCCGTCCCAACGACCTGAATGAAATCGTGCGGGAGGCCCTGAACCTGTACAAAGACGCTTACAAGGATATCACCTATAATTACCAGGCCAACCAGGGACTTCCGATCATGCAGCTTGATCGTGAACAAATAAAACGGGCCCTTATCAACCTGTTGGATAACGCCGTCGAGGCCCTCAGCGGCACCGGCAGCATAGATATCAAGACCGAATACATGAAGGATCTCAACGTCGCTCGGCTGGTTATCGCCGATACAGGCCCCGGCATCAGCCGAGAGGGGAAAAACCGCCTGTTCGAGCCTTATTATTCCACGAAAAAGACCGGCACCGGCCTCGGTTTGACCATCGTCAACACGATCATATCAGACCATCGCGGGTATATCAGGGTCATAGACAATACACCCCACGGCACCAAGTTTATTATTGATTTACCTGTCTCGATACAATGAAACGAAGAATTCTCATAGTAGATGACGAAGAGAGCATCCGCCGGTCTCTCGCCGGCGCCCTGACCGATGAGGGCTATCAGGTATTAACCGCCGCCGACGGCGTTTCGGCCCTTGAGCTTCTGGAGACGGAGCGACCCCACCTACTCCTCCTGGATATTTGGATGCCCCAAATGGACGGAATGGAGGTGCTTCGCAGGATCAAGGCGGAACCGTACGACGTATCGGTGATCATGATATCCGGACACGGTAATATTGAAACCGCCGTGACCGCCACCAAGCTGGGCGCCTATGATTTTATTGAAAAGCCGCTGTCTCTGGAGAAGGTGATTCTCACGATCGATCACGCCCTCAAGGAGCGAAAGCTGGAAAAGCAGGTGTCGCTCTATCGTCAGCGTTTCGATACCGATATCACCATTGTCGGCAAGAGTGCGGTCATGAAGCAGCTGAAAGATGAAATTCAGCGGGCGGCGCCCACCGACAGCTATGTGCTCATCAACGGTGAGAACGGCACCGGCAAGGAGCTCGTGGCCCGGGCGGTGTATTCCATGAGCAATCGAAAGGACAGCCCGTTCGTCGATGTCAACTGCGCTGCAATCCCGGAAGAGCTGATAGAAAGCGAGCTGTTCGGATACGAAAAGGGTGCGTTTACCGGTGCGACCGGCAAGAAGGTCGGCAAATTCGACATGGCTGACGGCGGGACGATTCTCCTCGACGAAATCGGGGATATGAGCGTCATGACCCAGGCGAAGATTCTCCGCATTCTCCAGGAGCAGACGTTTTCCCGAGTCGGCGGCACCAAGACCATCAAGGTCGACGTCCGGGTGCTTGCCGCCACGAACCAGAATCTGAAGAAAAAGATTGAAAGCGGCACCTTCAGGGAGGACCTTTTCTATCGACTCAACGTCATACCGCTGTACGTGCCGCCCCTTCGGGACAGGCTCGAGGACATCCCGCTTTTAGCCGAGCATTTCATCGAAGAGTTCGCCGGAGAGGACAAGAGACGAAAAAAGAGCATCAACGACGCCGCCATGAAAATGCTCACCCGGTATCGATGGCCCGGCAACGTCCGGGAATTGAAGAACCTCATCGAGCGACTCATCATCATGTCTCCAGAGCAGGTCATCGGCGTCGGTGATCTGCCCGTATCGATTCGAAGCGGGGACGATCACGACATCACCGACGATCTGTTGCATCATAAAAGCCTCAAGGAGGCCAGGGAGCATTTTGAGGAGGTTTTTATTACGAAGAAGTTGTCGGAGAATGACTACAACATCACCCAGACCGCCAAGGCCCTGGGTCTTGAAAGAAGCCATTTGCATAAAAAAATAAAGGCATACAATATAGAGTTGGAGAAATAACAGAATCGGACAACGGCTCGTTTCCCATGTTCGAGACGAAACCTTTGGAGCATCCGCCGTTGTACCGATGATACCGCAAGGCCCGGGCATGCTTCGGGGTGTGACGAATGTGGGAGTCAAAAGCTTGGGGGACACTAGTTTTCTGCTTGTTAAGCGTCGGACGTTACGGCGTATCAATACACAAACGGGGGGGAGAGAGCCCAGACAACAAACGGGCGATGCACGTATTGTATGGGTGGATGTATCTATTTACCGGCATTTATAAACCGGTCGGTTTCGAGGATGTGACGATTATACGATGAAAACAGCTGAGGAGTTGACCATCCACGGCAGGGATTTTGTTAATATCGGGAAGCTCGCCAAGGCGAAGAAGCTGTTCGAAAAGGCCATCGAACTGTCTCCCGGATATGCAGAGGCTCACTTTCAACGCGGACTCATCTTTCTGATCACCAGAAACTATTCGACCGCCTTCGATAATTTCTCGACGGCGATTTCTCTCAGGCCTGATTTCGCCGAGGCTCTTTTCCGGAGGGGAACGGCTTATTATTTCGGCTCAAAGGACGGGGGCAAGGCGGTCGCCGACATCACCAAGGCATGCGAACTGGGGTGCGTACCCGCATGCGAGATGCTCAAGCGTATGAGGGGCAATACATAAAACGCATCCCGAAAGTTTTTCAATGCCGACATGCGTTTTTCGTATCTTTTTGGGTGATGAGGATATCAGGCGTTTTCGTGTGAGAGGTTCCGGGAGTATTTTCTCCGCCCCCCTTTTTTTGTATCGCTTTTCTTTCTATTTTTAATCGGAGACGCCGTTTCAACACCCAGATCATCGGCCGTTGCAATGCTGTAGGGGATTTTATCGCCGATAAATGATTCCACCGGCTCCAGATAGTAGGCGTCGTCTTCACCGACGATACTGACGGCGACGCCGGTTTTCCCCGCCCGGGCGGTGCGTCCAATCCGGTGGACGTAGTCCTCGGGATTCTGCGGGAGATCGTAGTTGATAACGCATCCCACATCATCGATGTGAAGGCCCCGGGATGCCACGTCCGTGGCGACCACCACGTTGATTTCACCCTTCATGAACCGCTCGACCACCTTCAGTCGCTTTCGTTGGGGAACGTCTCCCGAGAGGGCTTGGGCGGAGATGCCGCTTCTATTCAGGCGCTCCGCCACCATGTTTACCCCTCGTTTCGTGTTGGAAAATATCAGGAAGCGATCGGTGTTGATTCGCTCGATCAGGCCCAACAGCAGCCTGAATTTGTTTTTCTTTTCCACATGAAAAAGAGACTGGGTAACCTCATCGACGGTGATCTGCTCCGGTGTGACCGAAACCTCCACCGGTATCTTCATGGAGTGATAGGTCGCCTCGATGACCCGGAAATTGATGGTGGCCGAAAAGAGCATCGTCTGGCGGGTGTCATAGTTCGGCAGTCGCCTCATGATGAAGCGCAGATCCCGGATAAAGCCCATATCGAGCAGTCGATCCGCCTCATCGATGACGAGGATTTCCACACCGCTCGTGGCCAGGGCCGATTGTTTCATGTAATCGATGAGCCTTCCTGGGGTGCCCACCACGATGTCGATGCCGCTCCGAACCGTATCCGCCTGTTTTTTGTAGTCCACGCCGCCGTATACGGCGGTACAGGAGAGCCCCGTATGGGCGCCCAGCCTTTTTGCCTCATCCTCTATTTGTACCGCCAGCTCCCGGGTGGGTGCTATGATGAGCGCCCTGGGGGCCTTTTTCCCTTTCGGTTTTTCGGTCAGCAGTTTTTGAAAAATCGTAATGAGAAATGCGGCGGTTTTCCCCGTTCCGGTCTGGGCCTGACCGATCAGGTCGTAGCCTGCAAGGGTATAGGGAAGGGATTTCGCCTGGATGGGGGTGGGGTGTGTGAATGAACAGTCGCGTATGCCGGAAAGCACACGGGGATCGATGTCCAGTGTGTTAAAGTCTTCTACGGGACTGAATTCGATATCCGGCGGAAGATCGGGGGCCTGAATCGCTGAGAGTAGAGTCATATGTGGTAATATTTTCTATCCGCACGTTGTTTGCGGATGTTCCTTTTTCAAGAGCTTGTTCCAACCAAATTCCCAAGCTTTTCAAAATATTATATCAAAATTTTACATATTAATCAAGTAACTTATTACATGGCTCCTAATACATACTGATATGGGAATGATCTGCAATCATGCGGTGATCGGCAACACCTCGGTGTGCATCCGCCTATCAATTGATCCATCACAGGTCCGGGTGCACCTCCAGGTGCATGAGCGATGTTCTCGGTCTTCCCGGCCCGTGGACTCATCCTGTGTGAAATCTGTATTTAATCATATACCTCCCCTCTTTTTTGGTAAACGGTTCGGTGTTCGCGGTGAAAGAGGCTCAAGGATGTCTGTGTGTCGATTTTGTTCCGGCTTGCCACGGTATAAAAATAAGACTATAATAAAACATCCGACTCGAAAAAAAACGTATGGATATTTTTGACCACGCTCAGTCACGGAGAAAAAGCGCCTCCAGCCCCCTGGCGGACCGCATGCGCCCTCGGGACCTATCGGAATTCGTCGGTCAGGAGGAGATACTCGGCCCGGGAACGCTCCTAAGAACCTCCATCGAGGAGGACTCTCTCTCCTCTCTGATATTCTGGGGACCGCCGGGAAGCGGCAAGACCACCCTGGCCCGGATTATCGCCGAGCGCTCGGAGAGCCGATTCGTGGCGTTCTCCGCGGTTACATCGGGGATAAAGGATGTCAAGGAAATCATCGCCGAGGCGAAAGAGGACCTGAAGTACTCAGAGAGACGCACCATACTCTTCGTGGACGAAATCCACCGGTTCAACAAGGCACAGCAGGACGTGTTTCTCCCCTATGTGGAGGACGGCACCGTCACCCTTATCGGCGCCACCACGGAAAATCCATCCTTCGAGATCAACTCGGCCCTTCTCTCCCGCTGCAGGACATATGTGTTTGCCGCCCTGGAGACCGAGGACCTTCTGGAAATACTACGCCGGGCATTGAGGGACAGGGAGCGGGGCATGTCCCTCGACATTCCCGGCGACAGGACGATCCTGGTGGATGACGACGCCCTGGCCCACATCGCCGGACACGCCCATGGTGACGCCCGGGTGGCCCTTTCGGGTCTGGAAATAGCCGTGCGAAATACTCCCGCGGATGAAAACGGCGAAATCCATGTCGTCCGGGCGGTGGCCGAGGAGGCGATGCAGAAGCGGGCGCTCTTGTATGACAAGGGGGGCGAGGAGCATTACAACATCATCTCGGCGCTGCACAAGTCTGTGCGGGATTCCGACCCGGACGCCGCCCTCTACTGGGTGACCAGGATGATAGAGGGGGGCGAGGAGCCGCTCTACATCGCTCGGCGGCTTATCCGCATGGCGGTGGAGGATGTGGGCCTTGCCGATCCCCGGGCGCTGTCGGTGACGGTGGCGGCGAAGGATGCCTATCACTTTCTGGGGACCCCCGAGGGGGAGCTTGCCCTGGTGGAGGCGGCGGTGTATCTCGCCGTCACGCCGAAGAGCAATGCCATATATACGGGCTTCAAGCGGGCCCAGGCCGATGTGCGCGCCCACGGTGCGCTGCCGGTGCCGCTGGTCATCAGGAACGCCCCCACGTCTCTCATGAAGGACATCGGCTACGGCAAGGGATATAAGTATTCCCATGATTACGAGGATGCCTACGTGGAGCAGCAGCGCCTGCCGGATCGCCTGGCCGATCGAACCTATTATCATCCGACGGACCGGGGATATGAGGGAAGAATCAAGGAATGGCTGGAGGAGTTTCGGGCGAGAAGTGAACGGAAGAAAAAATAAACGTAATATAAAGGATATATTGTATACACAAAGGAGCAGAATATGATTCGCATGAAACGGATGGTGGTCGTCGGTGTCCTGCTGGTGTGCGTGCTGGCGGCGGCGGTGATCTCCACGGCCGCGCCGCTCACCCCCCAGGACAAGGAGCAGATTCGTTGGGTGTTGGGTTCCTTCGAAACGTATCTGGAGCAGGGAAATGTGCAGGGGATTTTGGGATTGTTGTCCCCGAATATGCCCCAGGCGGAGCGGGACGCCATCACCAACGATCTCTATTCGCGGTTCGCCTCCGGCGGCATCAATTTTGAGTATCAGGCGAATTTAACCGATGAGAAGATCACCGAGATCGAGCCGGGGGTGAAATACGAGGTGACCGGGCGCTTCAGTGTAGAGGCGCCGAACTGGAACCTCTCCGGGCTCAAGGCGACGTTTGTGTTCGAGCGGATCGGCCCCTATTTCTACATAGCCCACACTGACGTGTTCGAGAAGATGAACCCGGGAGAGGTGTTCAAGTTTGTGGGGATCATCTTCGTCATCATCGGAGTCCTGGGAATTCTCTTTTTGGGCGGTATCGTGGTGGTGATACTGCTGATCATCAAGAGCCAGAAAAAGAAGAAGGCGCTGGTTTCCGCCGGCTCCGACGGCCCATCGACGGTATAGAGATCACACGCGGGCGGCGGATGGTATCCGCCGCCTCAAACAACTTCTTCATCCTTTGAGTGTCTATATGCAAGGATTCTCGGAGAGTTTCTCTCTGTGAGATGGGAAACGTGACCTCATAAGTATCGATTTTATCTTCGGCACGGAGCCAGCAAACGGCTGTGCTGTGGCATACAGAGAGAAAAGGAGCCGTGATTTCCACAGAAATCGAACCCAGGCTTATTCACGAGATACCCGGTTTTTTCAGGAACGGGGTGGTGAAATGGAATCTCTCAGGATTCAGCCGATGTGTGTTTTTTAATTTCTCAGTCATGATTTTTCCATGTCCAGGACTCATTTTTTCTTAAAAATTTTTCTTGGCCTGATTGAGTTGTTCAAAGGATTGGTGCTCCTTATCCTACAGGCCTGGGGAATTTTCGGCCTGCTTATTATTATCGGCATCATTGTGGCGATTGTATATGTTGCCGTTATTTACCAGGGAAGGAAGAAGGAGAGGATCCCCACCGGTCCAAATGATCCGCCAACAGCGTAGACAATTGACATGCAGGCGGTGGATGATATCAACCCCCGATTATTTTTGAACGTGTAAGGAAGGTTATTCATGAAATTCCTGAAATCAGCTTTTCTGTCTTTAGTGCTTGTCGTCTGTCTTTTTCTCGTGACGATCATCGCCGCGGGGGTGGTGTGCGTGTACCGAACGGTCAACCTCCCTGAGCCTGAAGGCATAGAGCGTATCATCATCTTTACGGAAATCAACTGCAGCATCTTTCAGGTCGAAAAACGGGATACCGGCGGCATGGACGTTGAGGACCTCTTTTCCGACGAGGTCATCACTATCCTGGCCGATAGGGGATACGAAATATCCCTGGCCGTCGACGATTTCGATAATCTTGCGACCGTCCGAATCATCCGTCGGCTCAACGATGCGGGGGTCCCGGTGTGGATATGGCCCCTTCATCCGATGGAGGACGGGTACTGGCTGGCGACGGACAACGCCGAAAAGCTGCCGGGGCTCTATGGGAGATTCTCCCGGTGGGTGGAGGAAAACGACCTCATCATCACCGGCGTCATGTTCGACATGGAGCCGACATACGACGACGTCCAGCGGCTCAAGGAGGTAGTGAAAGAGGGCGGCATCTCCGGCGCGGTGGGGTACCTCGTGAAACGGCGAGACGGCGACCTTCATGAAAACGCCGTCCGCGTCTATGCCGAAATGGCCGATACAATTCACGACGACGGATATCTGGTGAGCACATTCAACTATCCCTATCTCATCGATGATCGGCGTGACGGGGACGACTCAATCGCCGAGATGTTTCATGTCGCCTTCGTCCCGTCTGACATCGATGCATACATGCTCTATCGAAGCTTTTTCAAGGACTCCGGGCTGGGGACCGGCTCCGGCAACGTGGCTTCCTACGCCGTGGAGCTTTCCGGGGCCTCGGCGTCTTGCGGAAGCTATATGAAGGAGTATTTGGACGAAACCCACCTGGAGGCGGATATCCGCATCGCCGCCCGAACCAGCCCCGTGGTGCACCTGTACAACCTGGAGGCGCTGGTCATGCACGGGTGGCTGGAGGGTTTGTCTGCAATCGATCAAACCGCGCCCGTGGATGTGTCCGTCGGCGGGGCGGCGATGATCTTCGGTTACCGGACATTCTTTTTTATCCTGGATCTTTTCGTGGGCGAAAGCGGTCGCTTTGCCTGGCCGCTTGTTTTCGTGATTTGGGGATTGTGCATGGGACTGGTTCTGAGGGGGGGAAAGAAGTCGTCCTGAACGCCGCACAGGTGATTCGCGGGGGTGCGGGGGGCGGTTTTTGTGCCGGGCATCATGAAAAAGGGGAAAAATGAGATGAAAACTCTCCGTTTTGTACTCTGTGGTGTGTTGTGTCTCCTCCTGGCGTGGGCGATGACCCCCGTGTGGGCGGAGGATACGGACGTCGGCGACGATTCCTCCGACGCCGTTGTCGAGGCGGAGGCCGGCGATGACGCCGTGGTGGATGACGCGGGAGAAAAGATCGGGGAGACGGAGGAGACGCCGCCCGATTCCGGGACCGTGACGGAGGTGAACGACGACGGCACCATCACACTCGATTCCGGGGAGACGGTGAGGCTGCTGGGCGTCGACATCGACGAGGCCGGCGAGGCGGCGATCCTGTTTCTCTCGGGGCTTCTGGTGGGTAACGCCATCGACCTCTATTACGACGAGGTAATCTACGATGACAGTGATGTGCTGATGGGGTATGTCTATCTGCCCGGCGGCACGTGCGTGAACGTAGAGGTGGTGACCGCCGGGTACGGCATGGCCTACGGGCAATATCCCTGTTCCGAGCTGGAGTACTATTGGGAATTGGAATGCCAGGCCAGAGAGCAAAAAATGGGGATGTGGTCGTCGGAGGAGCGAAGAACCCGACGCGAGACGGAGTTCGAGGGATTCGGCGGCGCGGGAACCTCGTCACCCGTCGGGACCGACCGAACTCTGGATTCCACTCCGACGACCAAAAAAAGAGACAGGGACATGACAGCGCCCACCGCAACCGATCGGACGAGGCCGGACATCGAGCCGAAGAAGAAAACCCCAAGCCGTCATCGCTGAGGGGAAGCGCCCGGTGTGGGGCGTATTGTGTGCGTTTAGTAAGTAATACGTATTTGTATTTTATATATTCGATAATATCCGCCGCCGAAACGCGACGCCTTTCAAGAAGGGCGTCTCGTCTATTATAAGCTTTGGGCATAAAGCGACTTGGGAGCGGCCGAGATTCGGGAAGGATTGATTTCGTATATGGAGGTGTGACGAACATGGAGGCGTTGACGCCGGGGAATATAAAACCCGTGGTGGATATCGATGTGCTGGAGAAGCTGGACATCCGGGTGGGGACCATAGAGGCGATTGATGATGTAGAGAATTCGAAGAAACTCCTGAAGTTGACGGTGAATTTCGGCGATCACAAAAGACAGATCCTCGCGGGCATAAAACAGGAGCGGGAGAACCCCGAGGAGATCGTGGGCCGCCAGGCGCTGTTCGTGGTGAACCTGGCGCCGAAGAAGATGGCGGGCGAGATCTCTCAGGGAATGCTCTTTGACATCGGATATTCCGACGGTATCACTCCCGTGCTGGCCGTGCCGGAGCGGCCGGTGCCCAATGGTGTCCGGGCGGAATAGGACCTTCGGGTGAAAGTTTTGTTTCCGGTTTTTTCGCACGGTATCGGTCGGCGGGACTGAGAGTGATCGTCATCGGGGCGGAAGGGCTGAGAATCCGGAAGGTATCGCTCCACAGGGAGCCGACCGGCGATAGAGCCAATTGTGGGATGTACAATAACGCCAAGGTGGACGCCGCGCCGGAACCCGGCGGGCCGTTCACGTCACAGGCGGGCTTATCAGCCGATCGCGGATGGATCGAAAGTTGATGTGCTTCTCGATTTCTCAGGGAACGGGGCGGACATATGCACGTAGAAAGAAGTCGTTTCAGAAGAAAGGCGGGTGGAGCCGTTTTCCGTTGGGAAGGCGAATCGCGCTTTTTCCGTTTTGAAACGAACCGGCGAAAAAAAAGGAGCCGACGATGGGCTCCTTTTCGATATGCAAATGGCGGGAGCGACGAGACTCGAACTCGCGACCTCCGGCGTGACAGGCCGGCGTTCTAACCAAACTGAACTACGCCCCCGGTTGTTGGCTGCTGAATGTAAAAAAATCGACCGTGACAAGAGGAATACCGTCGCATCCTTCCCTCCCCCTTTTTTCTGCCCTCCCTCCGCCCCTCACCCTTTTGGGAAAATGGTAGGCGGAACAGGGCTTGAACCTGTGACCCCCGGCTTGTAAGGCCGGTGCTCTCCCAACTGAGCTATCCGCCCCTTCTTCCTTCCCCCGTCTCGCAGTCGAACTCCCATTCTACGTGTAATAGGGAGTTTGTCAAGAAAAAATTATATAAATCACCGGGTTGGAGGAAAATTTCCACATCCCGTATGTCTCATGCGTTGCAGGCGGTGATCGTGCACAGCGAGTATATCACCTCGGCCGTTTCGCTCACGGTACCACCACGACACCCCCGTCTCTCTTCCTTCCCTTCCCCCTGTGATGTCGGCGTATCCTTCCTGGCGCTCACCCTGGAATATTCCACCCTCTCCCCTCCTCCTGCCCGCTGTGGTCTCAAGAGGGGTGCTCGGATTCGGCCCTCAGTGTGCGGGAACGCCCGATTCCTGTCTGGGCTTGGTCTCCTCCTCGATGAACTCCTTCTCCTTGGCTTCCCGATTTTTTCGGAAAAAATCGTCGGCGTCGTCCAGGATGAGGGCCTGCCGCAGCACCTGATCCATGTGATCGACCATGTGAATCTTGAGGGATTTCTTGATTTTGTCCGGTATTTCCTCGAGGTCCTTTTCGTTTTCCCTGGGGATAATCACCTGCTTGATGCCGCCGCGATTGGCCGCCAGGAGCTTTTCCTTGAGCCCGCCGATGGGAAGCACCCGTCCCCGGAGGGTGATCTCTCCGGTCATGGACAGATCCCGCTTGACCTGTACCCGCGCCAGGGCGGAGGCGATGGCGGTGCTGATGGTGATACCCGCCGAAGGACCGTCCTTGGGGATGGCCCCCTCGGGGATATGGATGTGGAGATCCACATTCTGATAAAAACCGCTGTCGAGTCCGAGCTCGTCCGCCCGGCTCCTGATGTAGCTCATTGCCGCGTGGGCGCTCTCCTGCATTACCTCTCCCAACTTTCCGGTGATGGTGAGCTTTCCCTTTCCCCTCAACACGCTGACCTCGATGGTCAACAGCTCTCCCCCCACCTCGGTCCATGCCATGCCGGTGGCGATGCCCACGTAATCCCTCTCCTCAAGCTTGCCGTATCGATACCGGGGCACACCGAGATATTTGCGAACCCGGGCGGGCGTGACCTTGACGCTGTGGCCGGTGCCCTTTTTGACCACCTCCTTGGCGACCTTGCGGCAAATCGATCCGATTTCCCGCTCGAGGTTTCGGACGCCGCTCTCCCTGGTGTAGTTCCTGATGACCGCAAGGATGGCCTTGTCGGTAAAGGCGGCGTTGTGTTCCTTCAGGCCGTTTTCATCCCGCTGTTTTTTGACCAGAAACTGCTGGGCGATGTGGAGCTTTTCGATTTCCGTGTAGCTGTCAAGCTGAATGATCTCCATCCTGTCCTGCAGGGGTCTGGGAATGTTGTGGAGGACGTTCGCCGTGGTAATGAACATCACCTTGGACAGGTCGTAATCGAGGTCCAGGTAATGGTCGTTGAAGGAGAAATTCTGTTCCGGGTCCAACACCTCCAGGAGCGCCGCCGACGGGTCGCCCCGAAAATCGGTGCTCATTTTGTCCACCTCGTCCATGAGGTAGACCGGGTTGGAGGATTTCGACTTCTTCAGGTACTGGATGATCTTCCCCGGCAGTGCGCCGATATACGTGCGGCGGTGTCCTCGGATCTCCGCCTCGTCCCGCACGCCGCCCAGAGACAATCGGACGAAATTCCTTCCGGTGGCTCGGGCTATGGAGCGCCCCAGGGAGGTCTTCCCGACGCCCGGAGGGCCGACGAAACAAAGAATCGGGCCCTTCATGTCGTTTTTGAGCTGCTTGACGGCCAGGTACTCAAGGATACGCTGTTTCGGTTTCTCCAGACCGTAGTGGTCTTCGTCCAGGATGCGCTCGGCCTCGTCGAGGTCGAGCTTGTCGTCGGTGTATTCGTTCCAGGGGAGGGCCAATATCCAGTCCAGGTAATTCCTGATGACCGTCGCCTCGGCGCTCATGGGGGACATCATCTTGAGTTTTTTCAGCTCCTTGTCCGCCCGTTCCCTGGCCTCTTCGGAGAGGTTCTTGCTCTTAATATTTTCTTCCAGTTCCTTAAGCTCCGCCTTGAACTCGTCCTTTTCCCCCAGTTCCTTCTGGATGGCCCGCATCTGTTCGTTGAGGTAATACTCCTTCTGGGTGCGTTCCATCTGCTTTTTGACCCGGTTTTTGATGCGCCGCTCGATCTGGAGAATTTCGATCTCGCTCTGCATGTGGGTATAGACCTTTTCCAGGCGCTCCTTCGGATCGATAATTTCGAGGATGTCCTGTTTCTCCTCCAGCTTCAGATTCAGGTGCGTGGCGATGGTATCGGCCAGGCGGGACGGGCTGGTGATGGAGGAGACGCTCATGATCATCTCCGGGGGAATCTTCTTGTTGAGCTTGGCGTAGTTTTCGAACGTGCTGTTGATGGAGCGCATGAGCGCTTCGATCTCGGGGGTGACTTCGTCGTTTTCTATGACGTATTCCACCTCGGTCAGGAAGTATTCGTCCTTGGGGATGTAGTTTTTGATAAGGGCCCGCTGCTTGCCCTCCATGAGAACCTTCACGGTGCCGTCGGGCAGACGCAAGAGTTGGATAATCACTCCCACTGTCCCAAGGCTGTATATTTGATCCGGTGTGGGATCGTCGGTCTTGGCGTTAAGCTGCGCGGAGAGAAGGATGCTCTTATCCGACGCCATGGCGGTCTCCAGAGCGTTAATGGATTTTTTTCTTCCGACGAAAAGCGGCACCACCATATGGGGAAAGAGAATGATATCCCGTAATGGCAGCAGAGGAAGGAGATTTTGGTGTTCCCCCTCGTACATTTCATCGTCTTTTTCGTTTTTAAAAAACATATGGGTGTATCTCCCGTTTTTGTTTTTTTAAGAGTGATTCAATTAGGCCGATTTGTCATAGACGATTATGGGATTCTCCTTGTTTTCCACCACTCCTTCATTGATGATGCATTCTTTAATATTTTTAAGGGACGGGAGTTCATACATGATATCCACCATGATGTTTTCCATGATCGAACGAAGCCCCCGCGCTCCGGACCCCCGCTCGATGGCCAGCCTGGAGATGGCTTTCAGAGAGTCTTCGCTGAAGATAAGCTTCACGTTTTCGAACTCGAAAAGTTTCTGATACTGCTTGACGAGGGCGTTTTTCGGCTCGGTAAGGATGCTCATCAGCGCGTCCTCTGAAAGTTCCGTGAGGGTGGCGTGTACCGGGAGGCGGCCGACGAACTCCGGAATAAGTCCGTACTTGATCATGTCCTCGGGCTGTACACTGGCCAGAAGCTCCCCTAAATCCTTTTCATGGCGCTTCTTGATGTCGGCGCCGAATCCCATGGCCTTGGAGTGAAGCCTGCGCTCAACGATTTTTTCAAGTCCCGTGAATGCGCCTCCGCATATGAAGAGGATATTGGTGGTGTCCACCGGGAGAAACTCCTGTTGCGGGTGCTTTCGGCCTCCCTTGGGGGGCACGTTGGCGACGGTTCCCTCGATGATTTTTAAAAGCGCCTGCTGCACTCCTTCCCCGGAAACGTCTCGGGTGATGGACGGATTGTCGCTTTTTTTGGAGATTTTATCCACCTCGTCGATATAAATGATGCCCCGTGACGCCTTCTCTAGATCATAATCGGCGGCCTGAAGGAGATTCAGGATGATGTTTTCCACATCCTCTCCCACATATCCGGCCTCTGTCAGGCTTGTGGCGTCCGCGATGGTAAAGGGAACGTTGAGATACTTAGCCAGGGTCTGGGCGAGAAGCGTTTTCCCTGATCCCGTGGGGCCCAAAAGGAGGATATTGCTCTTTTGCAGCTCGACGTCTCCAGCGCGATTGTCCGATTCGATACGCTTGTAGTGGTTGTGCACCGCCACGGAGAGGACTTTCTTGGCTCGATCCTGTCCCACGACGTATTCATCAAGGAACGTCTTGATTTCAACCGGCTTGGGAATGTCCGATCGGCTGCGTGAGAGTTCTTCTCGCTCATATTCTTCGGCGATGATGTCGTTGCAGAGCTGGACGCATTCGTCGCAGATGAAACTTGTGGGTCCTGCGATCAGTTTTTTGACATCCTTCTGGCTCTTGCCGCAGAAAGAGCAAAACATTCCCTTTTCCTTGTTTTTGGGATCGTCCATACCTTATCCTGTCTTCGCGCGTATTTCGAAAAAACTTTCGTATCGTTTGTGTGACAGTATCGAGCCTTACGTTCTCACGGATACAACGACGTCAACCACGCCGTACTCCTTTGCCTGGACACCGTTCATGAAGTAGTCCCGATCGGTATCCTCGGTGATCTTTGCGATGTCCTGTCCGGTATGTTTTACCAGGATGGTGTTGATCTCCTCTTTCATCCTGAGTATTTCCCGGGCCTGGATGTCTATGTCCGACGCCTGGCCCTGGAATCCGCCCATGGGTTGATGCAGCAGAATGCGGGAGTGGGGAAGGGCGGAGCGCTTTCCCCGGGTGCCCGCGGCGAGAAGAATCGCGGCCATGGACGCCGCCTGACCCACGCAGATGGTTGCGATGGCAGGCTTGACGTACTGCATCGTGTCGTATATCGCCAGCCCCGCCGTCACCACGCCGCCCGGAGAGTTGATATACAAAGAAATGTCTTTATCCGGGTCTTCGGCCTCCAGAAAAAGAATCTGGGCGATGATGAGATTCGCTATTTCATCATTTATGGAGCACCCCAAAAATACGATCCGATCCTTAAGCAGCCGGGAGTAGATATCGTAGGCGCGCTCTCCGCGTCCATCCTGTTCAACGACCATGGGAATCAACGGCATGGTATACGTCCTTTTTCAAAGAAACATCCAGGGTGCATGGCTATTCCGGGTGTCGGATTTGCCTTTCTTTTGCTGTTTCGACACCGATAAAACGAAATGAGGGTCGGTCTGCGCCCCTCATTCCGTGGGTTCTCCATCCGCTTCTTCCGTATCTGTCTCTTTCGGTTTTGGTTGTGTAATTTTCTTCACCTCTTTTATTTTAACAACGTTCGAAAGAAAATCAAGGGTTTTTTCCGTGCGTATTCGTGACCTCAAATTATCCCACGCGCCCTCCTGGGATTCGAAACGTTCCTCTAGTTCCTCAAAAGACGCTCCGGACATTTCGGCGTCGGTCTTCAGACGCTCCCGGGCTTCCTCAATGGTCGCATCGATGTTTTCCCGGGTGGCGATGGCGTCCACCAGGAGGTTTGATTTCACCTCGAAGTGAGCCCGGGGTCTGACCGAATTCATGAGGACCTCGGGCTCGAGCCCCATCGCCTCCAGGGAAGCACCCTGGCTCCTCATACGCATTTCCATCCCGCGGATGATATCGATGGCATGTTCGTCTACCAGGGCCCTGGGCGGGTCGAATTCATTGAGCTCCAGGAGTTTTCCCAGCATGCGCTGTTCGAATTCATTGGTGATGCGGGTTTCTTCCCTCTTGGTGATGTCTTCAGTGATGTTGTTTTTAAGGTCTTTGAGGTTTTCAAAATCTCCCAGGTCCTTGGCGAACTCGTCGTCGATCTTCGGAACCTCTTTGATTTTAATTTCCGCAAGATGTACCTGAAAGGTGATGCGCTTTCCGGCGAATATCTCGTTATCGTGATCCTCGGGGAAAACCACATCGAAGGTTTTGTCTTCCCCGGGCTTCATGCCGATGACGGCGCTGTCGAAATCCGCACTGAAGTGCTCCGCCCCTACATCGAGGGGATAGTTTTCGGCGCTGGCCCCTTCGATGGGTGTCTCTCCTTCGCTGGAGGAGAAGGTGATAACGGTGATATCGCCCTTTTTGACGGCGCGCTTCGATTCCACGGTAATGAGGGTGGCGTGTGAATCGGCAAGTCGATTGAGCACCGCATCGACCTGCTTTTTATCAACGCTCAGCTTTTCCTTTTCCACCTCCACGTCCCTGTAGGTCTCGATTTCCAGTTGCGGCATGATCTCTACTGTTGCGGTATAGGTAAAGTCCTTGCCGTCAACCACGCCCTCGGTATCGACCTGGGGGTAGGTGAGTGGATTCACCTTCGTCTCATCCAGGGCCTTGGGATAGGAATCGCCGAAGAGCTTTTCCGCAACATCGTTCTTAATCTCTTCGGAAAAGCGCTGCTTGATGAAATCCATCGGGGCCTTGCCCGGGCGAAAACCACGGATTTTCGCATTTTTCTTGAGCGCCACGAACGCTTTTTCCATTTCCTTTTCAACTTCATCCCAGGGGATGACGACTGTGAGTTTTTTTGTGACGCCGCTTATGTCTTCTAGGGATACTTTCATGACTGACTGTCCTTGAGCTGTGTGTGTCCTCCGAAATACGGGAGATCTGTTGTGTCTTTGGTTCTGTGTATCTGTTTTATTTGCATATTCATGTTTCTTCGTACGACGGGCGGGGTGTGATGCAGGATGGAAAGTGGTGCGAGAGGGGGGACTTGAACCCCCACGGAAATCATCCACTGGATCCTAAATCCAGCGCGTCTACCAATTTCGCCACTCTCGCATCATGGATAGTGAATGATCGTGGGAGAATTGGATGAATAATCGTGGTGTGTCCCTAAAAAAAATAACATATCCGTATAAATATAGTTGAAGACGGCATTTTTGTCAACAGAAAACGCGCTACGTCCGCTCCTCGTCTTTAATGTATATGGTGTGGAAGAATAATCCGAACCCGATTTGTTTCACCGATACACCCGATACCGGTGATGCGTTTACATATCGAGAGAAAAAACTCGGCCGATCGGTGCGGTTCGCAGGAAAGGGGGCGAGTTTGTAATCGGAATATACGAGTTTAATACCGATCCCTTCCCGGCTTGCAGGAAGAGGGGATGATGGTAACACATCGTTACAATGATCGGCGGAGCATAGTATTTTTTTCCAGGGCCTTAGATACCGAGGATGACAGCTCCCGAAAATCAAAGGGTTTTTCTATGAAGTCAAACGCCCCCAGCTTGACCGCCATGATGGCGGAGTTTTTATCCGCGTTTCCGGTAATGATGATTACCTGAGTCCTGGAGGAGATGGACCGTACATGACGCAGGACCTGGATGCCGGTTATTTCCGGCATGACAAGATCGAGAATAATCAGATCATGTTTTTTTTCCGTAAAAAGGTCCACGGCTTCTCTGCCGTTTGATGCCTCGTCTATATTTTTGTACCCATCCATCGTAAGATACTGCCTAATTGCCGAGCGAATTTCGTTTTCGTCGTCGGCGACCAGTATTTTCAATGGCGCGCGCGTTCCCTGCTTGTCGAGCATATCGTCGAAATCCTCGATGATGGTGTCTATCATCTCCTGTTCCAGCGACGACATATGCTCCCGTTCGATGAGTATCTCCCTGGTCTTGATGATATTCCAAATGACATACAACAGCTCCTCGGTAAACAGGGTGATCTCCTGTGGGGAGGGTGTTTCCAGTATCGGTTCGGATCCCTGTGTATGGATGAAGCCGCTGGCGCCCCAAAAGAGCGCCTTGAGGCGGATATTCGGGTCTATCATGCCGCCGGTGATGATGACGGGGATGTGGGGGTAATACTCCTTGACGTTTCTGAGTAGTTGAAAACCGTCACCCCCTTTGGAATCGGCGGGATTTTCGGGCGATCCGATATCGGTTACGAGTATAACCGGTATGTCTTCCGACTGTCTGCCGGTGATATGCTCGAAGGCGTCCGCCGGGGTTTTAAAATCCTCCACGAACAGGCCGAAATCCGCAAGATTCCCCGCAACACTATTTCGAAACTCGTCATTCGGTCCTACGAGAATCACCACATCCTTCGGCTTCAAATGCGACAGTCGCAGTGACACCTGCCGGGCGCTGGAGGAGAGGATATCCATCGGCGATTGATCATTCTGTGTAATATCGTAGAGTTCTCTGGAGATGATGTCGTTCAGGGTTATATCGACAATATCCGGCTCGGTCTTCCCCGATTCGGTGAGGGCTGTGCGGAGTCGCTTTTTATCGACCACTTTGTGTACGGGAGGGGCGTTAAAATCTTCTTCGTAGAAGCGATAAACCCCCTCCCATTTGTTTATAGATGTCAGCGTTGAGAGGTTGATCATGTCCACAGCCTGCTCGAGCTTTTTTTGGGACATGCCCGATTCGATCAGCACATCGGCTTCGTTGTCCGTGTACGGCCCCTTCCTGATGAGGGCGATAAAGGGTTCCACCAACCCTTCGGGGAGACGATCGGCCTTCACCATTTCGTGGGCATACCTCCGTGATGACTCGAAGGAAAAGGCGAAGATCACCTCTCCCCGGTGGATTGTGATGGTGCCGATACCCAGTTTCGAGCTGATGAGAAGCGTTCCGGATAGTCCGGAATCGGAAAACGCCTCCAAGAGATCGATCAGGGTGCCCGATATGAAACTACCGAAATTCGGTTTTTTAGGTGTCTCGTTCAATAGACTCTCTGCCTATTCTGTTTGAGAATGATATACGTTTATGCAAAATATGTTTCAGTATACATGATTGTTTGATTTGATGCAAATTTTTCCTATGCTGAAGAGTGTTCATTCACTGAATGGTGTATTTGTGGGATATGTCCCGAATGAGACTCCCTCGCGGTGTGTCGTGCGGTTGGAGAGATCGGAATGAAAAAGAACCCGGGAGGAACGATTTTCCATCCCGGGTTCGTGTGTCGTGATCATGTCGTGTACGGAGGACATCCTCAGGGTTCGGTTACCACGATCCTTCCCTCGATTTCGGGGCTGACCGGCCCACGTTTTTCGATATAGGTACACAGGGCGTCTACGATATCGACGGTGGTGTCGATCTTTTCAGCGGCGATGAACGGGGCGTAGCCGTCGCCGCCGGCGGCCGTCCACGAGGTGACCAGAACCGTGTACATCTTGTCAGGATTGATGGGAACCCACTCTCCCCCCTCTTTGACCAGGGCGGAGGTGATCCGATCGCCGGGATAGATGATCTTCACGAGCTCCCTGCCGTCGTATATGCCGCTGTAGGGCCGCCCCGATAGATCGATCTCGATTTTCAGACCGCTGACCTGGAGAAAACCGCCGTCGGGGACGCGCTCGTCCTCTGCGGCGCCGTCTCCCTCCACGTTTATGGCGGACGCGCTCATTTCAAGGACCTGCAGGAGGTCCTTCCCCGAGAGGGAAACCTCAAAGATCGAGTTGGAATAGGGGTGTATTTCCATCAGGTCTCCGTAGGTGACGGGACCCGCCTTGTAGTACCGGTCGCCTCGGAGGGTTCCGCCGTTGATGAGGGCGATGAGGTTCTCGGTGTCGGGCCGGGTGAACCAGTCCACCCAAGCGTCCGTGACGAGGTTGCCCAGGTTCGATTCCCGGGAGCGCACGTTGGCCGACAGGGCGTCGAGATCCACAAGGGTTTCGCCCACGGGACGCTCCATCTGCTTTTTCAGTTTTTTATCATACTCCGCAAGATACGCCGCGATCTCTTCGTCGCTGCCCACCGATTCGTCCATCAGGACCGTCTTCCACTCGGAGGCGATGATTTTCCCTCCGGCCACATCGAAGGTGAGCACTCCTACCTCCTTGGCGTTAACGCCGGCCTGGAGCACGATGGTCTCCCACCCTCTGGGACCCTTGACGGTCTCGCAGAACGTATCGTGGCTGTGGCCGCCGACGATAATATCAATGCCGGCGACATTATTCGCCACCAGCTCGTCAAACTCCTTGCCGATATGGGTCAGAGCGATGATGATATCCACCCCTTCAATTCTGAGGGCGTTGACCATTTCCGTGGCGACGGAGATCAGGTCGTTATCGACCACCACGTCGGATCCCGCCGACGACACCCGATGAAGGTCCGGGGTCATCAGGCCGAAGAATCCGATTGTCACCCCGGCGGTCTCCTTGATCACGTACGGTTTTACCAGTGAGGCGAGTCCCGGCTCGGTGACGGTGAGGTTGGAAGACACGATGTCGAATTCGGCGTTTTTCATGGCCTTTCCGCACGCCTCGGTCCCCAGGTCGAATTCATGGTTGCCCAGACATGTGATGTCGTATCCAGCCATGTTCATGGATTCGATCTCCGGCACGCCGTCAAAGGTCTTGTAAAAAAAGCCCATCAGGTTGTCTCCACCGGAAACCAGAAGCGACCCGTCGGCCAGTCCCTCCTGAGTTTCCGCAAGGGCGGCGATGCGATCCATCCCGCCGACGACAACCTCAACCTTTTCTCCATCCTTTTCAACCTTGGTTTCATAGGGGAGGATGTTGCTGTGGATGTCGGATACGGTCACCATAGAAAGACTGGTCGCTTCCGGTGCCGGCGTCACACCGGCGCACCCCGCCACCATCAGGGCGATAAACAGCATCGCCGATATTAGGGAGCAGACTCTCCGTGTTTTCATTGTAAACCTCTCGTTCGGTTATGGTGTTTAAAAGCCGCATGTTATCATTATATGTCGCTATTTTTGAACCCACCAGAAATCAGACGGTGGGTTTTGTAAGTGCGTCGGATGTCGTGTCCGGTAAAACCAAGGATTCAGCGTTCTTTCAAAGGGAGGGGAGAATCGTTCTCATGTTAGGCGACGGTGCTTTTTCGACAGGTTTATCGATAGCCTCAAATGTCGTGTCTGTCAAGGTAAAAATTACAAACTTTGTAGTTTTTTATCTGCCGCCCTCCGATTGAAACGAAAATTCCTGTGCGTGTGGGGCGCCCCGCCTTGAAATATACTGTTTCCGGCAACATCGTTCTCAGCACGGCGGTCGGCTTTGTATATTTGTCACTGATTCGTGTGAGCGATATTGTACGGAAAAAAATCGGTTCCGGCAATGGATTTTCCCGAAAGGTGGGATTGCGGCGGTGCCGTTGGAAAAGGGTGATTTCGTTTTGCGCCGGTGGGGGAGGGTTTTGATGGATAGATGGTATTCAAAGAGAGAAAGCAGATCATTAAAAAAAATTAATTTTTCCTTGACATGGGGATTGTTAAAACTATATATTTAAACTTAAGTATTATGAATACTCTTATCTTGTATATTGTTTAGGGGGAGGTCAATGAAAAAGCTATTACTTTTTATACTCACCGGTTTCCTGGTTGTGGGGTTCGTGTCAACGGTTTTCGCCGCCGAAACGACATTCGAAGGGGCCTATCGGGTCAGGTCCATCACCGAGTGGAACTTCGACAAGGAATACGATGATCTCGGTAACGTTCCGAGCCACGAGGATGGCCTGTACACCGGCTTTTTCGATCAGCGTTTTCGCCTGACGATCACCCACACCAGAAGCGAGTACCTGAGAGCGGTAATCCGCCTGGATATCGCCGAGGATACCTGGGGCCGGGGAAGTGCGTTGCGCATCAACGCAAATAACGCCAACTATATTGATCGGGCGTTTATCGAGTTTACCGTTCCCCCGGTGGGGACCTTCACCGTGGGCCGGTTCTTCGAGGGGTACGGCAACCTCTTTACGTTTGACACCGCCGGAGACGGCGCCCGCTGGTCCAACACCTGGGGTCCCGTGACCGTATCGCTCTCCTACTTCAAGATTTCGGACCGGGTGACGGCCGGCCCCGACGCCTGGGAGTATAACTGGGACGCCGACCTCGTGGGTTTGGATATCCTGGTGACGCCCATCGAGGGTCACGTGTTGGAGGTCTACAGCGGCGTGCTGTGGGATGAGGACGCAACCGGCAGCAGCGGCGTGGGCGGCGTACTGAACAACTCCAGAACGATCATCAGTCCCCTCGCGGACTACGGCGCCTGGGTCGGTTTTGTGGGTGTGGGGTACACCGGCACCTTCTTCGACATGATCGACGTCAACGTGGAGGCGTCCTGGCTCTTCGGCGATGCGAATGGTCACTACACCGAGGGGATGACAACTGATCCCTATTACGGGTTTACTGGATTGCTTTATTCCCAGAACGCACGAAAAGATCTCGATATTTCCGGGTGGAACGTCTACGCCGACGTCTCCTACTACAACGACCTCTTCCGGGTCGGTGCGGCATTTATAATGGGGAGCGGCCAGAAACACTTATGGTTGAATCCGGCTCTTCCGATGAACGTTATCTCCGTCGATCATGTGAACATGAACTTCGTGACGAACGACGGCGATTTTTCGTTCGCCCATATCATCACCGGCGGCCACAACGACGGACTGAGCTCCGTGTGGGGCACCGGGGGGCTCTTTGGGGCGAACACCATGGAGAACATCACCGCCATCAAGGGCTACTTCGAGGTCTGCCCGATGGACAAGCTGACCATCAGCGGCGCCGTGATCTGGGCCAAGTGGACCGAGGAGATCGGTATAAATACGATGGGCACCCGGTCGGGGCTTTTTGCCGCGAAGAGTCCCGCCTATCTGCACCCGATGATATACTATGCCGGGGTAAATTACCCCTACCAGTCCTGGGAGGTGTCAGACGACCTGGGCTGGGAGATCGACCTGGCGCTGTCTTATGAGATCATGGAGGGCCTGACGTATACCTTCGAAGGGGCGGTGCTCTTTACCGGAGACTCCTTTGATTATGAGAAGGCCGACGGCACCCGGGGCGACTGGGGCGAGATCTGGTCCGTCTTCAACACGTTGCAGTACGAATTCTAAAAAATCACGACATATCAACCACTGAAGCGGGGGAGCGATCCCCCGCTTTTTTAATGTATGTATTGATACGCATCTCTGAGCAGTATATGTTTGTTCCCGGCCGGAGGATTCTCGAAAAAGATGCATATTCAAAGATGTCCATTAAAATTTTTCTAAATAGCTTGACATAAAATGTTTTTTTGAGAAAATGAAATAATGTCTATTTTATTTATGAGGTCCCCATGAGAAGAAGAACATTTTTCAGTCTTGTTGTGCTTGCGGCGACGGTGCTGCTGGTGGCGCCGGTTATCGCAACGGCCCAGGACTACCTGTACGTCGAAGAGGCGAATTTCTACAGCGTGCCCAAGGCCCTGCCCTATCATGACGGGTCCTTCGGCGGAAAGGATTTTCTCGCCAACCCGGCCCTGATGGCGGTCGAGAACGACGTGCTGTTTTTTCTGAGCTCCTATTACCTGGGGAGCACCACCGACGTGGACGTTGACGGGTTCTATACGGTCAGGAATATCATCTTACCTCCTATACCGGGGAGTGTGGCGATCTCCGGCGACGAAAAATACCAGGTCAACAACTGGGTAACCGACGCAGGATTCACCCTGGGGCTCTCGGACGCGGCGCGCTTCGGGTTCTTCCTGCGGTATCGCTACGGCGACGTGGGCATGGAGGGAGATACCACGTTCACCCAGACTCTGACAATTAACAATGTCTCTCATTTCTCCGATTACAGCAGCGATTCTGATGTAAATGATATTTCTCTGGCGCTCTTGCTCGACCTGGATCTCGCCGAGGCCTTTTCGATGGGCGTCGGCTTCAAGTACGACTACGTCATTGACCGCAGCGACTTCGATCTCTCATCGGCCGGGACGGCCGCGATCTTCAATCCCAACGAAATCTCTACGATGAGCCGGTCCTTCGACATGGACTACCACCGCTTCGCCCCGGTGCTGGGATTCTCGGTCGCGCCGACGGACGCCCTGAGCCTGGATATGTCCGTGGAGATGGGATTCATCGTCGGCGGGGTTGAGGAGGGAGCGAGGTTTTACAGCAACCATCCCATTATCCCGGCCGTATTGGGACTCCAAACCCACACCCACGCATTCGATTCCCGGGACCTGGACGGATGGGACATCGGCACCGGACTGGACGTGGCATACGCGCTGAACGACACGATATCGATGCCGTTCTTCGCCGATTTCGCATACGCGACGATGGACTGGAGCCTGGACGGCACCGGGACTGGATTATTCTTTCCGACGTACCTGACGGCCCTGCCGACGGCGGACGGGCTCACCGCCCACGAGAACGACTATGCCGAATGGAGCCTCTCCGGGGGCGCGGGGGTGGACCTGGCCCTTGACCCCATGGATCTCGGTTTCGCCCTTTCCTACACCCACTGGGAGTACGCCAACGACTACTGGTACCGGACCGTCATGGCGAGCACCCTCTTCGGCCCGTTTGTCCCCGGCAACGCGGCCGTATTCGATGAATCGGTCTCGGAAAAGCGGAATGTCTTTTCCCTGGACGTGACGATGGAGAAGGATTTCTCGGATTCCCTTTCCGCCGCCTTCGGCATGCGCTATGACCTCGGCTGGGGGGTGATGGACCTCGATCGTTCCTACAGATCAGCCTTTTTGTATGTACCACCGGTGCCGACCCTCACGACGTCCTATGACGACAGGGACTTCTTCCACAACCTGACCCTCGCCGCGGACGTGTCCTTCATGCCGGTCGACCGGCTGACCCTCTCCCTGGGCGGCATGGTGCGGATACCCCTGGACGGGCTCGATTACGAGCTGGACGGAAGCGGTGGGGGCACGTACAACGGGATTCCGGCTCTCGGCGTTTCCGGTCGTTTCGACTATAACGGCCCCGCGAGCTTCGGGTACGACACCACCACCTGGGAGTACGGCGGACGGCTGGAGCTGAAGTACGAGTTCTAAAACTAAATAGCACCACACAAACCGAAAAGGCGGGGGAGGGATCCCCCGCCTTTTTTTGAGGTCTCACGCTCATTAAAATAATGAGATACCCGGATGCCGAACAACGGAGGGAATAGCCGACTACAAACCGGATACAGGTGAAGTTTTCGCCGAAGTACCAATAACGGCTCTACCAATGTTATGTACAGGAGTAATCGCATATCCGGTGGCGCAGTGCGGCAACGGAAAAGCATTTGACAGATACCTGAAAAAGCAATATTATATTAGTTAAATAGTTTCAATTTGGTCGTGTGAGTGTGAGTCTCTTTCACATACATTAATTAAGAGTTGAACAACAGCAATACCATCATAACTTGGATGAAGCTTCATAATGAGAACGTTTTTAGTGGAAAACATGTTATTTTCGTTATACACAAAACGTACATGTATGTTTCAATACACCATCAAGCCATACCTGCTGATAAACTGTCCCGAACCACCTGATGATGGGTGTCGAATCGAATTATTTTCTTCATATGATAATGTTTCTGTAACCGTGGAATAATATCCGCGGTTTTTTTATGAGAGGAGGAAGTCATGGCAAAGATTGGAGATGAAAAATCATCGGAGTTCCTTCGAAATCTGAAAATGGTATCTGACATAGTCAAGGGCAGTTCCACTCTGGAAGATGCGTCACAAAAGTATACTGAATTGCTGTATAAAACGTTCAGGGAATCCATCATCCAGACCCGTATATTTGTGACAGTTCCATTTGCCCAGTTGCCGGACAAAAACAAAGATTTTGTAACGGGGCTGGCGAAAAAGACCAACATAACGGAACTTATCAAGGATCAAACCCCCGTTCTTTCACTCCTGGGAACCAACGGTGTGGAGGTTTCCTGGAATGATCGAAGAAAATCACAGGGCCATGTGGGCATTCCCCTGGCTTCCGCCGATTTCATCGAGGCGATCCCGATGATGTCGCGACTGCTCAAGTCCCTGGGCGCGGATCTGGATTGGATCGACAGCAGGGATTCTGATATCGTCACCAAGACCCTTGGATCGATGAGCGGTGTGTTTTATGTGGAGGACGCACAGACCGAAACGGACAGCAAGGGAAGAAAAATTATCGCCGCTCAGGATTTTGTGAGAAAGTATGATGTAAAGACGGTGTTCGGGATCGGCGGGGGTATTTCACGCACTCCGTATTTTGTTGTAAACGTCAATTTTCTGCGGGATACGATTTTACGATTTCCGAGCCATATGCCGAGCGATTCATCCCGACACTGAATCAGTTTAAAATTGAAATGAATGAGATCGTGTGGAAACGAAGGATTTTCTCATAGCATTCAAATCGATTCTTCCCGTCTCCGGGGTGTTTCTCCAGGCGGCTTGGTTTTGGCTTCACTGAAAATGATTAATCGAGTTTTAAGAATAGGAAATATTCTCTACCGGAGGACAATATCATACAGCGGGGGTCACTCCCCCGCTTTTTTCATGAAAAAAGCGCATTTATTTCCTAAAAAGTGTAATTAAAATCACGAATATTGAAATTTTATCATTTGAGTCTGACCTCCGTTACAGTCCCTTCTCCCTTTTTTGATATCCTGAAACCGTATCATACACATATTCATAAAACCTTTTTATGAGGAGGCCGAAATGAAAAAGGGAATGTTTCTTATGGTTTTCGCACTTATCGTAGTTATTTCTCTTCCCGTGTTTGTCGGGACCGTCGTTGACGACCTGAGGATCGTCAATACCAGCGCTCTGGATCCCTTCGAGTACCGGAAGTATCTTGGCGATGACGATCTGAGGAGACTGGCGGCGCTCTCCGTGTCGGAGAATCCGACGCTGTTTCCCGCCATCGAGAGCTTCGAGGCGACTCAGGATAAATCAGAGTTGGAGTTTCACGGCAGCATCGACCCAGAGAAAGAGGAACTGGAGTTCATCTCCATGCCCTACTACAACGAGGTCGGTAAGTATGACGTGGCGGTGGTCAAGGCCGACGGTAGCATCGAGCGGTATGACAAGGAAGTAGTCATCGACTACAAGGAGCGCACCATCAAGACGTATGATCCCATCTTCGTAGAGGAGGGGGACGTGGTACTGCTTTTCGACAAGGAGTACGTGGAGACCGCGTTTGAGGGGGTGGATGTAGGCATGGGTAATACACCGAGCAATACGAGTACTCCCAGCACCGGCCGTACGGGTACTACCGCCGGACGGCAGCCCGGTAATGTGGGAGTCGGACCGGCGAGCCACCGACCGTAGTAATGACAGATGCGGCGACTCATCATTCGCCGATGGAAGGCCCGGATATACTCCGGGCCTTTTTTTGTATTGGGTGAGAAATACTATACAGGGCGTTCACTATGGGCCGTTCATGGAAACATACGGAGAAAAGTGATTAATGCTTTCAGGTTGTCTCCGGGCCGAAGGACAACGAAAAACGGAACTCCGAAGAGTCCCGTTTTTATATAAAGTTGGTGGGCCATCTAGGACTCGAACCTAGAACCTGCTGATTAAGAGTCAGTTGCTCTACCAAATTGAGCTAATGGCCCGGTTTTGCCGTGGAGTTAAAAATGTAGCAGACACCGCCCGTCTTGTCAAGAGATTATGGGGATATCCACAGAGCCCACGCATGAAAGGCGGCCGCATCGAAACGATGCGGCCCCTTCAAAAATTCTGTGGCGTCCCCAAGGGGATTTGAACCCCTGTCGCCGGCGTGAAAGGCCGGTGTCCTAGGCCTGGCTAGACGATGGGGACGTTGCGTCCGTGTAAAAGAGACAAACCGTTTAATGTATAAATGCTGGTGGGCCGTGCTGGGCTCGAACCAGCGACTCTCTGCTTAAAAGGCAGATACTCTACCGACTGAGTTAACGGCCCGCCGTGCTTCCTCGATACAAATCCAAGCTTATATAATATTATTATTGTGATGTCAAGTTTTTTTCAAGGAAAAAACGTGATCGGTGGTAATTTTGTGTTGCCGATGGTAAAAGGTTGGTTTCTCAGTGAAAATCATCCCGCCGGGCCAGGTTTTCAAACCGTGTATACTCCCGGAGAAACGAGAGTTTGATCGTTCCCGTGGGACCGTTTCGCTGTTTTCCGATGATCACCTCGGCGATGCCCTTATCCTCGGTATCCGGATTATAGAATTCCCGGCGGAAGATGAACGCCACCACGTCGGCGTCCTGTTCGATGGCCCCGGATTCCCTCAGGTCCGCCAGGATCGGGCGCTTGTCCTCCCGGCTTTCCACCGCCCGGCTGAGCTGGGAGAGCGCCACCACCGGGATGTTCAGCTCCTTGGCCATGGCTTTCAGGGATCGGGAGATCTCCGATATCTCCAAATCCCTCCGCTCCGCCCGTCCCTTGCCGGTCATCAGCTGGAGATAATCCACCACCACCATGCCGATATTCCTGTCCGCCTTCAGGCGTCTCGCCTTTGCCCGCATCTCCAGGGGGTTGAGGCTCGCGGTATCGTCGATGAGTATGGGCGCCTCCGACAGCACCCCCGCCGCGTGTATGAGGGAGGGCCACTCCTCCTTACGGATGTGGCCGTTTCTGATGCGGTTAAAATCGATGCGGGCCTCGGTGGAGAGAAGCCGCATGGCGAGCTGTTCCTTGCTCATCTCCAGCGAGAAGACGGCCACCGGGACTTCCCGGTTGACCGCCGCATTTCGGGCGATGTTCAGGGCCAGGGAGGTTTTTCCCATGGCGGGGCGTCCCGCGATGATGATCAGGTCCGACGGCTGAAAGCCCGCGGTCATGTCGTCCAGGTCCTTGTATCCGGTGGAGACGCCGGTGATCCGCTCCTGCTTCTCGTAAAGGGTCTCGATGATTTTGAAGGTATCCTTGACGATGTCCTTCATGAGGATGAAGGCGGGCTTTATCTTTTCCTCGGATATCTGGAAGATGCGGCTTTCGGCCAAATCCAACAGCTCATCGACGTTGCGTTGATCTTCGTAGCTGTCCGCGATGATCTCTCCCGATATGGAGATGAGGCTCCTCAGGATGGCCTTTTCCTTGACGATGCGGGCGTAATAGGCGATGTTCGCCGCGGTGGGGACGTTGTCCACCAGCGACGAGATATACGCCGTGCCGCCGCATCCCTCCAGGGTGCCGGCCTTCTTCATTGCGTCGGTCAGGGTGATGAGGTCCACCGGCTCGTTCTTATCGAACAGCGCCGTCATGGCGGAGTAGATTTTTCTGTGGGATTCGCGGTAGTAATCCTGGGGGGTGAGGATGTCCATGACCTCGGAGATGGCCCGCTCTTCCAGAAGAATACCCCCGAGAACGGACTGCTCCGCCTCGATGTTCTGTGGGGGCACCCGCAGGAGTTCTTCGTCCTTTTTGTTTTCCCGCTGGGGCCCCACGGTCATGACCATCTCCGTCGCGCCTTTTTATTCGACGGGCATTATATCACACCCGCACACCCGGGTCTATGAGAAAAGAGAGGATGCGTCCGGGCGGACAAAGGGAGGGTGGGATTACTCCTTTTCCTCCCGTACAACTTCGAGCTTCAGCTCGGCGGTCACCTCGGTCATCAGCTTGATCGATACGGTGTAATCGCCCAGCCGCTTGATGTTTTCACTCAGGACGATTTTTCTGCGATCGACCTCGACACCCTGTTCTTCGAGGGCTTGGGCGATGTCCGAGGATGTGACGGAGCCGAACAGCTTGTCTTCCTCTCCGGCGGCCTTGGCGATTGTGATGCTCAGGGCCTCGATGTGCTCCTTGATGGCCTCGGCGGCGTGCGTGTCCCGCTCCTTCGCCTTCTTTCTCGTGTTTTTCATGTCCTCCCACTGCCGGATGTTTCCGGCGGTGGCGGGGAGGGCCAGTTTCTTCGGAATCAGGTAGTTCCTGGCGTACCCAGGGGCGACGCTCGCCGTGTCTCCGGCATCGCCCAGGGAGGGAACGTCCTGTATCAGTATGACTTCCATGAAATCATTTCCTTTCCATATTCTCCGGCGCGCTCATTCACAGCCCTGTTCGAAAAAAAACACAGGGCGCGGAAGGCCCCTCGTATTAATAGTGATACGAACTGGAGGTGAACGGAAGCAGCGCGATGATCCGCGCCCGCTTGACGGCGAGGGTGATTTCCCTCTGGTGCTTGGCGCAGTTGCCGGATATCCTGCGGGGTACGATTTTGCCCCGTTCCGTCACGTAATACCGGAGGTTTTTCGGGTCTTTATAATCGATCTTTATTTGGGGATTGGCGCAGAACTTACATACTTTTCGGCGAAATCCTCTTTTTCTTACGAAAGCTGCCACGATTTGTTTCCTTTCATCTGATCGGCATGGAGAGGAAGCCCTCACGGGTCAGGACCGGGGGTATGGATGCATGCATCGAGATGCTCCCGGATCGTGTGGAATCCTTAATCGTCGTCCCCCACGTCTTCCTTCTCGTCGTCGTCCCCCACGTCTTCCTTCTCGTCTTTGTCGTCGTTATCTTCGTCGTTTTTGTCTTTGTCTTCATCGTTGTCGTCACGATCTCTCTTCAAAGGACCGCGTCTTGGAGTCGACCGCTTCTCTTCGTCTTTGGACTCCTCTTCATCGCTCGTCACGAGGGAGGCGATATCCATTTCTTTGTCCGCGAGCTTGACGGTGATGAACTTGTAGACCTCCTCGGTAATACGAAGGATGCGTTCGAGGGGGGCGATCAGGCTGCCTTCGGCGTAATAGACGAGGCGAAAGTAATTTCCCTTTGTTTTTTTTCTGACTCGATAGGCCAGCTTGCGCTTGCCCCAGCGTTCCGTCAGGGCAATGGTGCCGTTCTGGCTGGTGATGATGTCCTGAATTTTCGCCAGGGACTTTTCGGTATCTTCATCGGACAGGTCCGGGTCCAGGATGAAGATGGTTTCGTAGGTACGCACGGGGTACACCTCCTTCTGGGTTTCAAGCCCGGTATGAGCGGGGAGCCGACAATTCACGCGATGTGTCGTCGTATCTGCCCCCTTCCGAGCAAGGAGAAAATGAGTTTCCGTTTCGAGAAAACCAAAATAATCACATAATTTTATATGTTTTTATTTTAAAGTCAAGCACTTTCTTTTCCCCGTCGAAGAACGGGCACGGAGAGCATCATGTTCCGTGATCGACCCGGATTCCCGGGACGAAGGGTGACGTTCGGGGTCTTGAGATGATGAGATGATAAAGAGGGCTGTGAATGTAGGAGCGCGTCCCACGAAGTTATAAAGCATCGAACTGCCGGACGGCGACACAGGACGAACCCGGGGAACAGCAAACAATCGCGATGGGAAAAACATTTCGGGGCCGGTTGCGCGCGCCGTCTTTTTTCACGTGGGCTGTGCGCCCCCCCATCAGACATTGAATCGGATGCGGACGATATCCCCGTCCTCGATCACATACTCCTTCCCCTCGATCCTCACCTTACCGGATTCCTTCGCCTCGTGCTCCCCCCCGGCGGCGAACAGGTCCTCTGCGCTCAATACCTCCGCCCGGATGAAGCCCCGCTCCATGTCGGTATGTATCTTTCCCGCTGCCGCGGGGGCGGTGGTCCCCTCAGTGATGGACCAGGCCCTCAGCTCCGGTCCCACCGTGGTATAAAAGGTCACCAGGCGAAGCAGCCTGTACCCGGCCCTGATGACCTGGGCGAGTCCGGTTTCGGAGAGGCCCAGCTCGCCGAGATATTCCGCCCGCTCGTCTTCCTCCAGGTCCAAAAGCTCCGCCTCGATTTTTCCGGAGATGGTCACAAAACCCGACCCCCGGCTCTCGGCCGCGGCCCTGACCCGGTCCGAGTGCTCGTTTCCTGTAATTACCGCGTCTTCGTCCAGGTTTGCGATAAAGAGGACCGGCTTCGCCGAGAGAAGCTGCATCTCGTCAAACACCGCCCGCTCCTCGGCGACGATGGAAAGAGTGGATGCCGGCTTCCCGGCGTCGAGGACGTCGATGGTTTTTTCATACACCGCCAGCGCCCGCTTTGCATCCGCATCTCCGGTCTGGGCGGTCTTTTTCACCTTGTCGATGCGGCGCTGGATCGTGGCGATATCCGCGAGAATCAGCTCGGTCTCGATGATCTCGATATCCCTGAGCGGATTTACGTCTCCCTCAGGATGGGCGACGTTTTCATCCTCGAAGCAGCGCACCACATGGGCCATGGCGGGAAGGTTTCTGATGGTGCCCAAAAACTGGTTTCCCAGGCCCTCTCCTTTGTGTGCGCCCCGAACCAGCCCCGCCACGTCAACGAACTCCATGGTTGCCGGGGTGAGCTTTTTCGGGTCGATGAGGGCGGCTATCTTTTGCAGCCGCTCGTCCGGTAGGGTAACCGTTCCGGTATTCGGGTCAATGGTGGTGAAGGGGTAGCCCGCCACCGCGGCCGTCGATCCGGTCAGTGCGTTAAATATAGTGGACTTTCCCGCGTTGGGAAGCCCGATGATGCCGCAGTCGAATCCCATTGTCGTTATTCCGATGTTCCATGTGGGTGATGAGGCCGAAGCGGCGGCCTCGCAGAATGATGCTCGTTTGCGTATTCATTTTTCTCTCGCCGTGTCGCCGTATCCATACACGCACCGCTCATTGTGAAACTCTCCGAGGCGAGTATAGCAGATTCGGAGTGTACAACGCAACATGTTCCGGCGATGCCGGCGGGATCGATGGGGGCGTGATGGAGATTACGGCGATACCGCCGGACGGTATTTCCTGTGTATTTCCTGGATGACCGAGGAGGGGATTTCCAGGAAGGCGTCCACCACGGCGGGATCGAACATACGGCCCGAGGACCTCTTGATCTCCTCCCTGGCCTCTTCAATGGTGACCGCCGATCTAAAGGGTTTTGGGATTACCAGAGAATCCAGCGAATCGGCCACGGCGAGAATGCGCGCCCCCTGGTCGATATCCTCTCCCGAGATGCCCAGGGGATAGCCCATCCCGATCCAGCGTTCGTGGTGATGAAGGACCATGTTGACGAGGGGTTCAAGCCCTCTGACCTTTTTTATAATCTCGCTGCCGACGCCGGGATGGCGCTGGACCTCTGCGAATTCCTGTATCGTGAGTTTATCCGGCTTGATGAACAGGTTTGCATTGACGGCGAGCTTTCCGATATCGTGGAGATATCCGGCGATGTGAACCAGGGAGACATACTCGTCCGGGTATCCCATCGCCAGTGCAATCAACTCGGCCGTGTCCGCAACTCGGTAGCTGTGACCGGCGGTGTACGGATCCCTGGCGTCCAGGGCCATGGAAAGGGCTTCGATAAAATCGTAAAACGAAACGTCGGGAAGGTTTCTGTCCGCCCGGATTGAGAAGGGAGAAGTACCGCTCATAACATGATCCGTGTATCTATATAAGTAAGGAAAGATCAGTGTATATGGGACTGGAGGATCCGTCGTACGTGCAATGATGCGGCGGACATGCGAGACGCAATACATCCGTTCTCGTTATATGTTTTCCCTCTCTCCTGTCATATTCAGGCGAATCGGGCGCCCAGGCGTTTCCCCGCCTTGATGATCGAATGATAGATGAAGAGTGTCGCATCCCGGGGGTCGAAGAGGGGGCTGGGCATGTCGAACAGCCTGGGGATGACCATGAACAGCTCCTTGGCTCCCATGGGACATCCGCCCACCCGTACGACCCTTTTCGCCTCGAGCTTCCCGGTCACTTTCGCGCATTTCCCTATCATCAGGACGGTGTCGTTCGGATGAATGACATCTCCGTCATAGACTCCGGTAACCAGGGCGCCGGGTTTGCAGTTCTTGAGCGAGCCGGGACGCCGGGTGTCGATTGTTCCCAGGCATCCCTTTATGGCGGCCAGGCACCCGCCATAGCAGAACCGCCCCCGATCCCGATCCACGCCGGGATAGAATTTCAGCGGCGTATCCACGCGATGGATGTCCTGGAATTCGCTTTCAATGTGTGCCGTTTTCTCGGAGAGCTCGTCGATGGTTACATCTCCGGACACCTCGATATCGTCAAGGGAGATGGAGCCGTAGCCGCGCTCGGCCGCCAGCGTCAGGTGAATGACGTCCGTCGGCTCGAACCCGAGTATCTTCGCCGCCACCGCATCCGCGGCCAGGGGACTGTCCGCAAAGAGAAGCAGCCCCAGGTCGAAGGCCTTCGGGGCGGATTCGAAGCCGTGACCGATGCGTATCGCATCGCTGATAACCACGTCCGGGTAGCCCATCTCCAGAAGGTCCACGATCTTTTCGTTGAGACGGTCGTCATGATAGAGCATCCGCTCTTTGTGGGTGAGGATGCCAATATTCAGCTTCACGGAGTTGGTGACGGTGCAGCAGATGTGATATTTCAGCTTGGGCATCCAGATCTTACACTCCGCCTCAGCGAGGCTTCTGGCAGCCAGCATGGAGGTGTGCCACACACCCTTTTTCAGGGGCACCGTCACCGTTGGCTCTTCGTTGAAATCGACCAGCCGAACGTGTTTCTCTTTGGCCATGTCGAAGTATCCGGCCTCGCTCATGAAGAGCCGGGACGGGATTCCGTATCCGCCGGACTCACCGATGGTCACGTCCCGCGCCCCCATGTCCCGTACCACGTCGACGGCGCTTCCCACAACCACAGGATTGGTGTAGGAATCGAAGATGTAGGCCTTGTTTGCGCTGACGACGTTGGGCTTGATAAGGGTTTTTCCGTGGGGCTTGAATCCGAGGTCGGTGAGGGATTCCGAGATGATACCGGATATCAGCCTGGGTTCATATGCGTTGCAGCGTCTGAGGATAACACGACTTTTCTTTGCGGTGTTCATGGGTGATCTCCGTAGTGTGATATCTATATATAAAATCATAGCAGAATTTTGCTTCCCGTGTCAATAACGCAATGTGATCGGTGTGTAACGGTGACAATCGTCATGAAAGGGAAGAAAAATTTTTGGGTAAATTGTCTTGCCATTTTATCGATGTTTTCCTATAATTCTCCAATCACTCAGGGGAAATGGAGTTTTTTTGGGAGAATTGATTCATTATGTCCGATACACGCATGAATATCGGCTCCAGCGTTCTGGAGCTGGCAAAGGGAGATATCACCACGGAAACCACAGACGCCATTGTGAACGCAGCTAATTCCGGCCTTCGGGGCGGGGGGGGAGTCGATGGTGCCATCCACAGCGTGGGTGGTCCCGAGATCATGGCGGAATGCAGAAAGATCGGCGGATGCCCCACGGGCGGCGCAGTGTTGACCACGGGAGGCAAACTGAAGGCGAAATACGTAATCCATGCCGTGGGACCGGTCTATCGTGGTGGGACAAAGGGTGAGGAGACGCTTCTGGCCGGTGCCTATCGCACCAGTCTTGAAATCGCTTCGAAAGAGGGCATCACATCCATCGCCTTCCCATCCATCAGCACCGGCGCATATGGATACCCGATCCGCGATGCGTCACGAGTTGCGCTGAGGACCGTCATTGATTACATCAACGATCATCCAGAGATCAAGCTGGTTCGATTTGTGTTGTTCAGTGAAGGGGATCTGAATATCTATCGGGAAAGCCTTGATAAAATGATGTAATAGGACGACCGTGCGATTTGTTGAACAGCGCTGTAATGGATGCGGCCTGTGCATGGCACGCTGTCCGGAACTCGACCTTTCGGACGAGGACGCCAGGACCGCTGTTACCGAGTTGATCGCCGGCACCGATGGTCCGTTGGCCCGGCGGGTGCTCGCACGCTGCGCGTCGTGTTTTTCATGCAATACCTATTGCCCCACCGACGCCGGTCCCTACTACCTGGTATTGAGCCGTTTCAACGATCTCTACCGGCGCCGGGGCGCCTCGCCCATCTATCGGTATGTCTGCCCCAATATGAAACAAAACGCCTGGACGACCCTGAATATCCTGGCGTCGCCGAAAGAAAGGGGGGCTTTTTCCCGATGGCATCGCGATCTGGACACGCCCGGAAAACGCCCCCTGATCATCGGGAACTACGCCCATCTGTTTCCGCATATCTTCGAATCCCCCTTGTTTGATTCCTTTACATTGCTTGATCCCATCGAACACTGGGAAAGCGGCGCGTACCTGGCTCAGGCGGGATACATCGAGGTCGTGCAGGACATCGGAAAAGCGGTGCGGCCCTTTTATGACGAACTGGCATCCGGCGAGACGACGCCGTATCTCCTCACTGACGCGGTGATACAGCTCATGACCCGGGTGTTCCCCGAAAACTACCAGCTCGAAGACACCCCCCTCTCCTTTACCCACTGGCTTTCCGATGAGCTCTGGTCCGGACGGATCGAGCTTCAGAAGAAGATTTCACTGCGACTCGCCGTGCACGACAGTTGCTACGCGAAGGCGGCGGGGGAGAGCCTCTTTGACGCCGTGCGGGAGATTCTGGCCGATACCGGCGCCGAGGTGGTGGAGCTGGCCCATAATCGGTTCGATTCTCTGTGCTGCGGATTCGGCAGGGGGGCGGCGGATATCCCGAAGGCGTCGGTTCCCTTCAAGATCATGAAGGGAGCCATGAGAAAGCTGGCCGAGGCGGAAGCCGCGGGGGTAGACGGACTGGTCACCTACTGCACCGGCTGCATGTACCTGCTCTGGTCGGCCCGGGAGCTGACCGGGAGCCGTCTCGGAATTTATCACCTGGTGGAGCCGGTGACGATGGCGATGGGGGCATACCGATACGACGACCTTTCCCGGCAGCGGGAGCGGGCCTGGGACATCATCGCACAGATCACGTATTTTTATATCAAAAGCCTGTTTCAATCGCGGTTTTTTATCGGGGACGTCACGAAAATCGAATACCGCCCTGATCACGTGCCGTCTCTGCCCCTGTTATCACTCATCCGCAAAGCCCTCTCAACCACCCCCGCCAGACGGATATTCGCCCTCGGCTTTCGCTGGCTGACGAAGCTCTTCTAACACTTCTTTTTCTCAATGTTATTGCAGCGGCGCCCGGGAGCGTTCCCTCTGGAGAAACGCCTCGATCTCTTCCCGTCGGGGAAGGGCGGGAATGGCGCCGGTGGCGGTGGTGGTCAGGGCGCCGGCGGCGTTGGCGAATTGAAATATCCGAATCAACTCCAGGTCTCCCAAAAGACCGGGGTTTGTGAGGACATCGTCCCCCATCTCCGTCAGGTTCACCAGCATCGCCGCCGTAAAGGCGTCTCCCGCGCCGGTGGTGTCCGCAACCTTCATCTTGTGTCCCATCACCTCCACACCGTACCGGGCGGTCACGGCGACACACCCCTTTTCCGCCAGGGTCACCGCCACCAGTCCCGGTCCCATCATCTCGATAATGCGCCCCGCCCGCTTCGGGTTCGGATCCCGGGCGATCAACTCCGCCTCCTCCCCGGAGAGCTTGGTCACGTGGGAAAGCTTGATCGCCATCATGATTGTCTCCCGGGCGGTGTCTTCATCGGGCCAGAGGGACATCCGTATGTTCGGATCGAAGCTGATGAGAGCTCCCGCATTCCGGGCCTTCTCGACGAGGGTGAGCGTGGTGCTTCGGGACGGCTCTCCAATGAGGCTGATGGAGCCGAAATGGAAGATACGGATACCATCTAGATATCCGTCCGGGACGTCTTCCGGCACAATCAACATGTCCGCCGAGGGGTGACGATAGAAGACGAAGTCCCGGTCTCCTTCTTCGGTAAGACTGACAAAGGCGAGCATGGTCCTGGCGTACTCTGCAAAACTCACCGCACTCGTGTCCACCCCGTATGATTCCAGGACCCGGACAAGCTTTTTTCCGAACGGGTCGTCCCCCACCTTACCAATAAATCCGACGGATCCTCCCAGGAGCGCCGCCCCCACCGCCACGTTCGCCGGCGCGCCGCCGGGTGTCGGGATGAATCCGGGTGCGTCGCCGACGCCGTATCCCTTTTCGGCGGCGACGAAGTCGATGAGCATCTCTCCTGTGCAGATGATATCGGGCATCTATTTCCTCCCGTCGGTACGACGAGTCGCATCAAGCCTGTGTGAAAATTGCAGCGGCGTCTCTTTTTATACGGGGACCCTGTGCAGCACCTGGATGATGAGTCTCGTCAGGGCGATCCATGCCAGGTGTAACGGGACCATGACAATCGTGGACAGCGCACCAGAGGCGACCTTTACCCACGTTTTCCAGGGACGCCGGTGTATCAGATACAGTATTGTAAGCATGATCGCGGCGAGGCCCGCGTATCCGAAGATCACTATGATCGGCGTGTCTCCCCAGACGGTAATATCCGGGTGGAACTTCCACAGTATCATTGGAAACGACGACGCCATCGCCTCGTTGAAGCAGGCATATATCCCCATGCACACCATGGAGAGACCGATGACCGGAACCACCCGCCTGCCGTTCGGGAGGTCGCCGGACACCATCCGCTCGGACAGGGACATGGAAATATAGACGGTAAACGACCAGAAGACCATGAGGATGATCGGGGCATGTCCGATCCAGAGGGTGAACATTGCAGGATTGTACTGATAGAGATTGGAAAGGATCGCAACGGCATTTTCCCGCAGGACGCCCAGAATCCCGCCTGTGATGAAGAACAGCAGGGTAAAGGAGACGCCGCGAACCCTGACGCTATGAAATATCAATAGGCCCGTAAGGACGAAGCTCGCAATTTCAAGGAAGATGATCATGCTCCATGTGTCTCCGTGTTGTTCGAAAGGTTACCGTGCCGGGGAAAGGGGATCTGTGCCGTGTGATCGGATCGGTATTACATGCCGCCGGATCTCCTCGTCAACCGGACCTCACTCGTCGAAAAGGTGAATGATGGAGTTGCTGTAATAGGTGAGCACCTCCTTCCGATTCGGATTTATGACGATGTCGTCCTTTTTCTTCCAGGCGATATTCCGAAGCGACAGCACCTCCAGCGCCAGGGAGAGGGTTCTGTCCATCTCCTCGGTTTCGATGAGGCTGTGTTCAAAATCCAGGAGTTCCCGGGTTCTGTCCTGCGCCACGGCCCTCAGGCGCGCCTTTTCCGTTTCGATGTCCAGAAATTCGTCCCCGCGGACGATGCGGGCGTCCTTTTGGACAAGGTGGCTGAGGGCCTTTCTCATGCCGTGGAGCAGCTCCGTTCTGGGTATCACAACTCGTCCGTCCTTGAGTATCGTCAGGGATACCAGCGGCACCGGTGTAACGGGGATGACCTCACCCACACGCTTCATGACGGTATTCACAAAGAGCTTTATCTCGTTTTTTCTCTCCTTGTCCTCCAGGGAGAAGATGTCCCTGCCCCTCACCTCAAGGTAATGTCTCAGGGAGATCGGTCGTCCCAGGGCCACCGATGTATACCCGTATTTACGAATCCCCTTGAATATGTAGTAAAAACCGTTTCTGATGATGACCCGGGGTATTTGGACGATAATGGACGCGCCGGAGAGAAGCTTTTTGACTCCCTTTTTTTCCGGGGGTGCGCCGTGTATCTCGCGCACTAGGTTGAGGTCTTCCAGGACCCGGTCGTAGTTGATCGCCGTCGGCACGAAGATCACATCCTGGGTGAAATCATCATCCTGAAGGATCTTGACGATATAATCCATCAGGCCCACCTTCGCGTCCCTGAGCCGCCCGTCCCGGCTCAACCCCCCTTCCACGAAGATGCCCTGGGTGATACCGTTTTTACTGATGAGCTGAACATACTTTTCCAGCACCTTATGGTACAGTGGTTCACGAAATTTTCGGCGAATGAAATAGGAACCAAAGCTCTTGAAGATGTACTCGAGGGGCCAGATGCGCGCCCATTCCCCCACGGCATAGGAGAGGGCGATGTGCTCGGCGAGCATGTAGGCCACGAGGAGGTAGTCGGCATTGCTCCGGTGGTTCATGATGTAAATGACCACGCTGTTTTTCGGCACCCGTTTCAACATACTGAGATTTTTTTCGTCAATGACAACGTTGTAAATGAGATTCAGAAGGAAGTGGGCCGTTGCGTATCCGAATTTGTAGTAGGATAAGATATTGAAGAAAGGGACGATCTCGTCGATGTACTCCTCGACCCGATCCATCGCCTCCTCGGTGGTAATCTGGTTTCTTCTGGCGTATCGATCCATCTCCTCCCAGATCTCCCGTTCCTTGAGGATCTGAAACTTGATGTATTTCTTCCGCGTCAGCTTGAACCGCTCGATTCGAATACGAAACCGACGAATCGTCTTGAGACTCTGGCGACGGATGCGTTTCCGGGCGAGTTTTTTTACGGTTCCCTTGAGAATACGGTAGATAAGGAGAAGGGCTAAAAGCGCGATCAGCGCTGTTTCCAGCCGCATACATCCCTCCGGAGAAAAGGGTGGATTTGGAATTCAGTTGGTGGCGGCGCTTGTTTCATTCGAACGCGTAATGGAGAAAGGTGTATCATATTCAATAAAAAAAAGCAAGGGCCAGAGGGCCGTGCGCGTCTCCCGATACAGAAAATAAAGGGGGGCGAGGATGATGAAAAGGAAACGGGGAGACATGTGTCATATCTCCCCGCTTGAAATTGTTATATCGATGTTTGATTCGGCCGGCGTGATTGGGACGCCGGGTACAAGATGTGTTGGTTCAGTGTATCTTTCTACTATATGCGATGCCAATGGCTTTTACATGACGGTAGACAAATTGAGGGTCCCTCAATTTGTCTAATAGTCCTGCTTCCTGCGGCGCATGGCCTTGAGGGCGCGTTTTTTCGCTTCCGCCCGTTTTCTTTTTTTCTTGATACTCGGTTTTTCGTAATAGCGCCGCTCCTTCATCTCCTTGAAGAAACCGCTTTTTGCAAGCTTATTCTTGAGGACTTTTATAGCCTTCTCGACATCATTGTCGTGAACCTTAACCTCCAATTATTTTCACCTCCCCTCCTTTCGTCTGTACCATCGGGTACTTCAGAACCCATGAAAGATAGTAAATATACCACATAAATCAAAATTGAATCAAGTTTTTTGTATTATCACTGTCTTCCGTGTTCCATTTTCTCGGGAGAAGTTGAACCGCGACGTTTTACTCCGCGTTCATCAACGCAGTACATGCAGTGATTGTTCGGTGTTTACACACAGGATGAAATTGAAAACGGCGTCCGAGGTCGATGCCGTTTATTATATATTTGTATATAGACTATAGACCGATAAAACGGTATGGAATTCTCTATCGTCGCACGTCCTACAGCTTGTCCGCTTCGGTACATCCGAGTTTAAGCTGTAGTTCACAGGCCTTGGTAAAATCCCTTTTAGCCGATGTCGTATCATTCATTTTGCTGAAATTAACCCCTCGATTCAGATAGGCGGGGGCGAAGTCCGGTTTCAGGCTGATGACTCTGTCGAAATCCTTTCGTGCGGCTTCAAAGTTTTCCATCTGAAAGTTCAGTACTCCCCGATTATTCAGTACGATGTAGTCGTTTGGATTGAGTGAGAGGATCGTCTTGTAATCATTCATCGCCTCATCATAGCGTTCCAGCTTCCAATACACGACGCCACGATTATTGAGGGCCTTCAGGTTGTTGGGGTCTGTCGTCAGCACCTTGTTGTAGTCTGCCAGGGCCTCGTCATAGCGTCCCAGATTGCTGAAGCTCAGACCTCTGAAGAGATACGCATCGGTCTGGTTTGGATCCAAGGTGAGGGCGGCGTTTAAGGCGACGACGGCATCCGAATAGTTTTCGGCTTTAATATAATCGCCGGCGGCGGTAACCCAATCTGTAGCGGAGTGTCCCGTTTCGTCGGTCACCGTGCTGCCACCGGATCCGCCGCTTTTCTTGGCCAGTTCGTAATTACAGGCCTTCGCGTATTCGTACATACAGGATATGTTGAGATCATTTTGCGCCTCGTCCAACCTCCCCAGTTTCTCGTATACCAGGGCGCGCTTGAAGTACACTTCGTGGCTCGACTTGTTTTTATTGAGAAACTCGGTATAATCATTGAGGGCCGCTTCGTAGTTTTTGATTTTTTCATTGGCGTCTCCCCGCATGAGATACGCCTGTGATTCCGGGTTTGTCTGGATGTAATTATCCAGGCACGTGACACATCCGGTAAAGTCCCCGGTGTCAAACAGGTTCTTGCACTCCTCATAGGATTTCGCCTTTTCGGAAGGTTTGAAACTGATGTAGAGGAAGGTGCTGATAGAAATAACCGCAATCATCGTGAGAATGGCTAATTGTCTCTTTTTCTTTTTCGTATCGGCAGCCATGACCGTGATTCCCTCACAAAATATGGAGATAAAAGATAATATTTAAAAGACCGGAAACGGCACACGCCGTCGCGCCGACGTCTTTCATATCACGAGAAACAGCGAATGGGGATATATACATGATATTTCTTTGTACGACGTAAAATTATAGAGTATTGAGTGACCATAGTCAATACAATTGACGTGGATTGTTTTTTTTGATATATATAGTAACATATGTGAGGGGACATGGCGGAAATATGAGGGTGCATATCGGTTTTGCACAATAACAAAGGAAGTTGCATAATCGCAAGAATAGTGTTTTCCCCCATATGCATAGAAAGAAAAGACCGGGTGATGTTTCAAAAGATATAGTAATATCTATTATTTATCAATTGAAATCAAGTGTCGGGTACTCATCGATTGGAACAATTCTTGCAATAAACTCTTATCATATATAGCTACAATGTCCCCGCACAGTGCATGTTTTTCCGTTCAATAACCGTCAAGCGAGATCCACAATGAAGATGTTGAGAAAACGCGTGAATATACAGGATGATAAAGGATTTACCATCATCGAGTTGATGGTTGTGGTTATGATCCTTTTCATTATCACGTCATTCGCCATACCGGTGTTTCTCAAGTATCGTTCCCAGTCGATGCAGAGCGAGGCCCGGGTGCTGCTCAGCGGTACGTATACCAGCGAAATCGCCTATTACGGCGAATTCAGTGAATTCTCCACCGAACCGGAGGTGCTGAACTTCGACCCGATCATGGACCCGAAGTACTACAACGACTGGTATGTCAATGAATACGTTAATCCTATGGACGGCTCGCATCATTTTATTGTGACCTGTTCGGCGAACATCGACCCCGATGTCTTTCGGGATCGATGGATCATTATGGATTACAACAGGGAGCCCTGGAACAATTGGGACGACGTCAACGATCTGGAAGACCCGTATCCATTTCCCTGAGTCCCCGGCGATGTTGTATTTCGGATAGCATGAGCCGTCACGCCTGTGAGTGCTTTCGCTCACATGCACAAAAACCCCCTTTTCAGGGGGTTTTTTGTTTTCATGGTTTTAAGGGAATTGTTCTCAATGTGACGCAATGCCCGCACCCATACCCGGGCGGAATGCCCGTATCAACGCTCAACCGGCTTTCGTCGGATGCGGTTTCTTATGATTCGTTTTCCGGCCACAACTTGAGCCAGGGCCGCTTGAAACGGAGCAGCCCGGTCACCCGATATACAATCAGGAGAATAACGTACATCAGGCCGATCGCCACAAGCGTCTGCCAGTAAAAAGAGGGATCGGCGGTGACCCAGGTATCACCCGTCACCTCAACCCCATTCACCGGCCAGTTTACAAACAAGAGGAGCGGAAAGCACAGCGGCAGGGAGATGGCGCTGGTAAAGACCAGGTCCTGGGCCACCGGGGTCTTGTACTCGGGATCGACCATCCGAAGGAGGATCAGCCCGGTGTTGATGGTCCCGGTCAGCATGCCGTAGATGGCGATGGCCCGCTCGAAATGATAGGTGGCAAACGAGCGTTTTGCGTACCAGAAGGAGAAGAGTAGGGTAATCAACCCCACAGCCACACTGGTGATCAGTATCGGAACGATAAACTTCATCACCACGCCCAGGGATATGGCGGCGATGGCGGCGACCACCAGGAAGTCCACCGAGAAGCCGGCGATCCTGCTCATAATGCCGTCGTCGATAACATGGCCGAATCCGGCCTTATCCATAATTTTTCTCACCAGAAGCGTCAGCAGTGTGGCGAAGATGAAGTAGAATCCCTCCAGAGTGCTGGCGAATCCCCCCGCGTTGACCTTTAACAGCAGAGCGACCACCCCCTGCATCAGAATATAGGTTATCAGGAACATCATCCCGATGAGGGCGCCGTGGAAGGCGAACGACTCCACGGCCTCCGAGGTGGTGGTGAGGCGTCCCGCCTCGGGGCGCTCGGAGTCCTTGCTGAAGAAGCCCATATACACATCTTTACTCAGATGTGACTTGTCCTTCACCAAGGCGCACCATCCTTTTCGTATACCGATGTTGACGATCGGCACCCCCAGGAAACAGGCCCAGAAATATCCGAGGGCGGCCATGGTCAGACCCAGGTTCCCCGCATGTGCAAAATTGGAGTTCACCTCCCAGTTGTGGGCAATGGAGTAGGTCAGGCCGGGTCCCTGTCCGAAGCCCAGGGGCGCCAGGGCGCCGAACGTGGGAAAGAGATCGGGGGAGATCGTGTACATCAGGGCAAATCCCAGGCCGATGCCGACGAGACCCTGGAGTGCGTACAGCGTTGATGAGCCGATGCCCATGGCGACGGCGTCTCTTCCCTTGGCCCCCCCACGGCCGCGAAAGGCCATGGCGATAAAGGTGATCGATAGGAGATGATACACATAAATCCCCAGGCGGTTTTCATCGAAGGGGATATATATCCCGCACAGCTTGCCGAGGAAGCTTTCATTGGCAAGCATGGCCATGAATCCCCCGATGAGGGCCACCGGCACCAGGAAGTTCTGAAAAAACTTTACGCGGGCCCGCAGGTAGGAGCCCAAAAGGAGGAATGCGCACAAGATGGAAAGCTCTACGACAATGTCCCATCCCAAATTGGTACTCATAATGTAATCCTTTAGAATACATTGATACAATATTGAAAAACTACTGTATGACGGGCAGGATGTTTCCCCTGTATAGTCCATCTTTCGAAGGGTGTCAAGGAGGAAAATTGGAGATTGTAAAAAACCTCTTTTTCGTGTTTCCATATTGCTTTTCAGTCGCTATCCGTTTACAATCACCGATATTGATACGTTTCGGATCGAACTCAGCGAGAGGAAGAGAACATGAAAATCTGTATTATCGGCACCGGATATGTGGGACTGGTTACCGGAAGCTGTTTTGCCGATATGGGGAATGATGTCATCTGCGTGGATAAAGATGAGCATAAGATTGAACAACTCAACGCGGGAGAGGTTACCATCTTTGAGCCGGGGTTGACCGATCTTGTCCGGCGAAACCACAGAAAGGGAAGGCTTCTCTTTTCCACCGATTTGACAGGTTCCGTGAAAGAATCTTTGATCCTTTTTATTGCCGTCGGTACCCCCCCGGATGAAGATGGAAGCGCCGATCTCTCCCATGTGCTGGAGGTCGCCCGGGATATCGGACGCGCAATGGATGGATACAGGATCATCGTCGATAAGAGCACCGTTCCGGTGGGTACGGCGGATAGAGTGAGAGAGATCATCGGGAGGGAGACGACCCATCAGTTCGATGTTGTCTCCAACCCGGAGTTTTTGAAGGAGGGAGCGGCTGTTGAGGATTTCATGCGGCCGGAGCGGGTGATAATCGGCACCGGAGATGTGCGGGTTGCGGAAATCATGAAGGAGCTGTACGGCCCGTTCACCCGTACCGGTAATCCGATTCTCATCATGGACGTCCGATCCGCCGAACTGACGAAATATGCCGCCAACGCCTTTCTGGCCACGAAGATATCATTCATGAACGAGATGGCGAATCTCTGTGATCGACTCGGCGCCAACATCGAATGGGTCAGGAAGGGCATCGGATCGGATTCCCGCATCGGGCCGAAGTTTCTGTTTCCGGGGGTGGGTTTCGGCGGGTCATGTTTCCCGAAGGACCTGGCGGCGATCGCGGAAACCGCCAGAGAAAACGGGTATTCGCTGAGTATCCTCGACGCCGTATTGGATGTGAATAGACGCCAGAAATCGGTGCTGGTTGGGAAGGTGCTGGATCATTTCAACGGCGATATAACAGGAAAAGCGTTCGCCGTATGGGGACTCTCCTTCAAGCCGAATACCGACGACATACGAGAGGCGCCCTCCATCGAGGTTGTGACGGCCCTGCTTGAGGCCGGAGCCCGGGTTTTGGTATTCGATCCGGTGGCGATGGAGAATTTCAAAACGATCTTTTCCGATCGGGTTCAATATGTCGACGACGCCTATGACGCCGTCACCGGCGCCGACGGCCTGCTCCTGGTGACGGAGTGGAATGAATTCCGCAATCCCGATTTCGAGCGCATGAAGGAGCTGATGAAGACGCCGGTGATTTTCGACGGGAGAAATCAATACAGCCGAAAAGAGATGAAACTTATGGGTTTTTCGTATTACTGTATCGGCAGGCCCCGGGAGGTGTGAGGAAGATGAAAAGGGTACTGGTTACCGGCGGCGCCGGCTTCCTTGGATCGCATCTCTGTGGCGCGCTTCTCGATCAGGGACATGATGTCCTGTGTCTGGACAACTTCTTTACCGGCAGGAAGGAAAACATCGTCTCGTTTATGGGAGACGCGAGATTCGAGATGATCAGACACGACGTGGTGGAGCCGATACTGCTGGAGGTGGATCAGATCTATCATCTCGCCTGTCCCGCATCACCGATACACTACCAATTCAATCCGGTCAAGACCATCAAGACGAACGTCATCGGCACGCTCAACATGCTGGGTTTGGCAAAGCGGGTCGGGGCGCGGATCCTGTTGAGTTCCACGTCCGAGGTGTACGGCGATCCCGAGGTACACCCGCAACCGGAAGAGTACTGGGGGCATGTCAATCCCATCGGACCCCGAAGTTGTTACGACGAGGGCAAGCGAGTGGCCGAATCCCTGATGGTCTCCTATCATGAGCAGAATAACGTGGATATCCGCATCGCCCGGATATTCAACACGTTCGGACCCAATATGCACTGGAATGACGGTCGAGTCGTCAGCAATTTCATTTGGGCCGCGCTGTCGGACCGGTCAATCACCGTCTTCGGAGACGGCTCCCAGACTCGATCGTTCTGTTATGTGTCCGATATGATTCGGGGGCTGGTTTCGCTCATGGATCACCCGACGTATCCGGGACCGGTGAATATCGGGAATCCCACAGAACACACCATTCTGGATATTGCACAAATCATACAGGAAATGACGGGGGGGAAATCCTCCATCGTCTTTGACGCGCTTCCCTCCGACGACCCGACTCGCAGAAAGCCGGATATCTCCCGGGCCATGCAGCTCTTCGGCTGGGAGCCGATGGTGAGTTTCGAGGAGGGGTTGGAGGTGACCATCGACTATTTTCGGGAGCTGAAAAAAGGCTTCGATCGAGACGGCCTGCCCGAGAGGTGATCGGGTCGTCGCCGCGGCGGCGGCCCACGCCGATGACGATATCATCGGTTATGCGGACTCCCGGCGCTCTCTTTGTATATATCGCCCATATCTCACCGCCCCGCCCAGGGCGATCATGGCCCGCTCCGGTGAAGGGTATACCGGGATGCCTGCGTTGAGAAAGTCGGTGTCCGTATCGTCGTCCTGTACGGCCCGGGCGAACTCCGGCAGGTTGACGGCTATCAGTATCTTGTTCGTATCATTTCGGGCCGCAATCAACTCCCGCCTGTACGCTTGATTCATCTCCCGGACGAATGTCCCGCCGATGACCACCACCACGTCCACGCCGTCGTCCTCCATCAGGTACCTGGCCGGCTTCGTGTACTGCTCGACGATCCCCGACGCGCCCAGGCCCACGTCGACCGGGTTTTGGATGCTGATCCCCGCCGGGGGCAGGACGGCCGCGATCTTCTTCTGTGTCTCGTCGGACAGGGTCGCAAGCCTCAGACCAACCCGCGCCGCGGCGTCGGCGGCGGATACGGCCAGCCCTCCCGGCCCCGAGAGGATCGCCACCCGATCTCCCACAGGCCGTGGGGAAAACGAGAAGATCATGGCGGTATCGATCAATTCGTCCATTCCCGAAACCGGCACGGCTCCCGCCTGGATCAGGGCCGAGTGCCATATTCGCTCGTCGCCGGCCAAGGCGCCGGTATGGGACTGAGCGGCCCGGGCGCCGAAGTCGGACAGGCCCGCCTTCCAGACCACCACCGGCTTCAGTGCGCTGACGCGCATCACCGTTTCAAAAAAACGTCGTCCTTCCGGGATGCCCTCGATGTAGGAGATAATGACCTTTGTCTCCGGGTCGTCTCCGAAGTGGGAGAAAAAATCAGAAGCCGTCAGATCGGCGGCGTTGCCGAAGCTGATAACCTTGTTGAAATACATCCCCCGGGAGGCTCCCCGGCCCACGGAGAGGGAGGCCAATGAACCGCTCCCGGAGACGAAGGAGACGTTTCCCACCGTCGTCGGCATGGCGGGAAAGAACGACAGGCCGGATCGGGGGGCGTACACCCCCTGACAATTCGGTCCGATGAGCCGGATGCCGTGTTCTCGCGCCCGATCGACGAGCTGCTCTTGCTGTTTCATCCCGTCCGATCCAAGCTCGCCCAACCCGGCGGTGAAGATGACCGCCGCCTTTGTTCCGACCTCTCCCAGTTCATCGATGATATCCAAAAGTTTCTCCCGGGGAACAAGCACGATCGCAAGATCCAGCGGGCCGGGAATATCACGTGTCTGTTTGAGGACCTTCATCCCGTCGAGTTCATCCAGCTTCGGATTGACGAGAAAGAGTGCGCCCCGGTATCCGGAGGACAACAGTCCCATGAGAAACAGCCGCCCCATCTTCATCCCCGCGGGGACACCCACGATCGCCACGCTCTTCGGGGCAAAAATCGCCTCCATGACATCTCGATCCGCCAGCGTCATTATACAGTACTCCTCAATCAATTTTCCCAAAGCTATCACGGTCGGGATGGTTTGTAAAGAGATACACGTCGTAAAACCATACTGCGATGCTCCCTGTAATTGCATGTGTCAGGAGAGTAACCGATTCACCGTTTTTCTTTTGACATATCGTGCGGCGGTCATTACAATAAGAGGAAAATCTTACTTGGGAGCCGATGCCGTTTCCTATCCCCACAGATAACGAACAAAAACCTTGAAGAAAACGACCAAGATTGATATGGAGGTCGGTATGAAGCGTTTTTCGTCAGTTCTGTCGATCGTATGTATCGCGGCGGTATGTATCGTTCTTTTTGGGGCCATTAACACGGCCGCAGAGGAACTTCGCGTGGTGACCATAAATATCTGGTCGGGGCTCGACTACATCGGCACCCTGAAGATGGGAGAGTACGAGACGAAACAGGTGCGGGAAGGGCGATATACCCTTCTGGTCGAGGAGCTGACCGCCCTGGATCCCGACGTCATCGCCCTGAACGAGGCGAATCCGCTCCCCGGATACGCCCGGAAACTGGCCAGAGACCTGAATATGGATTACGTCTCTGCCGTCGGCATGGGGGGCATCCATATTGGCTGTGTGGGCATCCCGGCCAACTTCAGGGAGGGGGACGCAATTCTGGCCAAAAAGGAGCTGAATCTTCGCTCCCTGGGCAAGGAGCGGCTCTCGGGGGGCGGCGTCATTACGAATTTTTTCACGTTTCATTTTTCCGAGGCCAACCAGGTGGTGGGGGGGGTGATTGAGATCGCCGGGGAGACGGTGTATCTGTTGAATACGCACATTCATGCGGGTCCCCCCCATGAGCAATGGTTCTTCGATATCGTGGCCGAGGCCGTGAACGACGGGCGCCTCTCGCCCGAGGGGATGGACGAGATACTGGCCAAGATCGAAACCGATCAGGTCTGGCGGCAGGAGGAAGTGGATCTGATGCTCGACTGGATTACAGAGACCGTCCCGGAGAATGCTCCCGTGGTACTGATGGGCGATTTCAACGCCCAGATCCATGCTCCGGAAATACAGGACATCGTCAATGCGGGATTCATCGACACCTTTGGTGAAATCAACCCGGATCGGCCCGGGTACACCTGGAATCCGGACGAAAACCTGAACATTATCACCCTGTACGAACGGGAAACCGAGGGGCTGACTCCGGTGGAGGCGGTGGACGTGATGGACAACTTCGTATGCCGCAGGATCGATTTCATATTCGCGGGGGGATCGTTCGAGGCGTCCGATATCGCATCGAGCGAGGTGGTGCTGAACAGGAGTAAAAACAACCAGCACCCGTCGGATCACTTCGGTCTCATGAGCATATTGCATGTGAAGTGACACAAATCCCAAGATGGGTATCATGACCAGTCGTATGTTTTATATAATCAACAGAACAATCATCGCCGTCGTCCTTCTGGGTATTGTCGCCTCTTTTCCCTCGTCGTGCTTCGGCCTCGAGACGGTGCGGCTTCGGGTGGGGGATGTGGAAATCACCGCCGAGGTGGCGGACAATTCCTCCGAGCGCTCGGTGGGTCTGATGTTTCGAAAGGAAATGGCCGACGATCACGGCATGCTCTTTGTCTACGATCTCCCCCGGCAGCTCGGCTTCTGGATGAAAAACACCTATATTCCCCTCTCCATTGCGTTTATCGACGCATCGGGAACGATCGTTTCTATCCAGGATATGCAGCCCCTGGATGACACCACCATCCACCGATCGCCGAAACCGGTTGTTTGGGCCCTGGAAATGAACCAGGGATGGTTTGCGGAGAACGGTGTTGACGTGGGGGATACGGTGCGCTTGATGGAGTAATGGGGGGAGGGGTGTGTGTGGATGTACTCGTGAGAAAATAGAATTGTGAGAGGAACGGTGTTTGAAACGTATGAGTAATTTGATATACTAACACAATATACGCGGGCGGACGTGTCCCGTTTCCGCATGTAGTTATACAGCGTTTTTTACACCCGGGAGGGAAGGATGTTCATATCCTGTTCCAAATGCAGGTTTTCCGCAGAGATCAGTGACGACCTGCTTCCGGAAAAGGGAAAGGCCAGGAATGTTTCCTGCCCGCAGTGCGGTCATATCTTTCTGGTCAGTCGCGACCATGGAGTCACGGAGATCCCCGAAGAGCGGATTCAAGACGAGCCTATAGAAGATATCGAGGAAATCGAGGAGGTGGTAGAAGCGGTGGAGGAACCGCAGGCCGGAGAGCAACCGGCAGTGCGGACTGAACCCAATGCGGAGCCGAAGGAGCAAGAACCCACACCCGCACCGAAAGAGTCCGCTGTACCGCCGAAACCCCCTGAAATGAAAAAAGCCGCCGGTCCACCGCCGAAACAACCTGTAGGGCCGACGCCGAAACAGCCTTCAAGCCCACCGTCAAAACAACCTTCTGAAACGACGCCGAAACAACCCTCAGAGGCGACACCAAAACAGCCTTCAATTCCGCCTCAATCGCCGCCGGCGGCGGCGAAGAGCACATCATCCGGATCACCAAATCGCACCCGTCCCGAACCACAGGCATCGGAACGACCGCAGGCGCCCCCGGGAAAGACTCCGGCGGCATCTTCTCCCCCGCAGTCGAAACCTGTGCCGGAAAAGACTCCGGCGACGTCTTCCGCACCCGCCGCCCGCCCCACACCGACACCGGCACGATCGTCCGGAGCCCGATCGTCTCCCGCACGTCCCACACCCCCAGCCGCCCAGGGGAACATCCCCGCCAGGTCGATTTCCATGCCCGTGACTGCGACTGAAGTGAAGAGCAACAACATGCGGGTCTTTATTGCGTCGATGATTATCGTAGCGCTGATCCTGCTTCCCGGATACATGATTCATTCACTCGTGAAGAACGGCAAGGCCAGAAATTCCTGGGAGCGGTATCTTGAATACACCGGTGTGGGCAACGACATCATGGGGCTGGTCGCCGTCACAGAGGCGATCGACATAGACGGCAGAAATGCCGAGTACTACTCCGCCCGAGCGGCGATCCTCAACGAGATGGAGGAGTACAATGAAGCACTGCTGGACGCGAATGAAGCCCTGAGGTTGGATCCCACTTTAAACGAGGCGTATTACAACCGGGGTATGGCGAGACTGGGCCTGGGGCAATACGATAACGCGATCGCCGAATTCGAGACGGTCCTTGGCAGCGATCCGGTCCATACAGGGGCAATATACGGCAGGGGCGAGGCATACTTTATGCTGGAGTTATACAACAAGGCTCTGGAGGACCTGGAAAAGGCCTGTAACCTAGGCATCCCCGAAGCCTGTGATCGTATCGATGAAATCCTGGAGATTCGAGGGGGGTGATAACCCTTTTTTATATCTGGGCATATGTCCCGAGAGTTATACATTTAATTAATTGAGATGCTCATTATTATTGACTTTATGAATGAACAATGTATAATCACCGAAAACTCCATTGTCACCTTTAGAGGAGGGTATGATTTATGAAAAGGTTTCTTGTTGCCGTCATTCTGGTAATGTTTTCTGTTTCCATCCTCGGTTGCTGGGGAATTAATACTATCACGATTATTTCAGAGCCGACCGGCTCAAAATTGTATGTGAATGGTGAATATGTCGGACAGACGCCCAGAAGCGTTCCGCAGAAATGGGATTCGTTTGGTGGGGACGCCACCGCCGTGAAGCTGACAAATGACGGCTATATTCCCTTTGAGCGGACCATTTTGCATAAAGAATTGAATGATATGTACTGGAGCGGTAATTTCGTCCGGGGATCCCAGTTTGGATATGGGAACACTTTCAATTTCAGCTTCAATCTGGAGCCCGATCCAAACTACGTGAAACCGGAGACGGAGGATTGATACCGAATTAATCGATCGTATCCGTATCTACAGCAGATTATTCAATGCAGCCGTCAGGGCCGCCACGTCCGCAGTAACGAGGACGTCGGCGGCCCGTTTCATTTTTTCAGATACACTCCCCCCCGATGCGAATCCAACTCCCATGCCGGCGGCCCTGAACATCGGGATGTCCGATTCGCCGTCGCCCACGGCGATAATTTCCGAAAGACGTATCCCCACGGACCGGGCGAACCGTCCCAGGGCCGCTCCCTTCCCGTCGTGTTCCACCCGTATTTCCACGTCTCCCGTCAGACGGCCGTTTTCCCATAACAGGTGGTTGGCGATAGAGAAGTCGACGGGATATCGTCGGGAAAACCGATCGGTCAGCAGTGTCAGCCCGGTGGAGATGAGACCGACCCGGAGTGAATGGTCCGTGAGGAACGAAAAGAGCTCATCGATATCTTTTCTAAGGGGGAGGCGATCGATGATGCGTTCCATCTCGCCTGTGTCGATCCCCGCCCACAGGCGGGCGTCCCGATCGCAGAATTCCCGGTAGGAGATGCGACCGGCCAGAAAATCGTCCTGGAAGTATTCTGCGTTATTCGTCCAGAGACCCAGCTCTTCGTGGATGAACTGCCAGACGCTCTTGTGGGTGGTGAGGACGCCGCAGACGTCGAGGGCCACTGCCCGGTACATACGCACTCCTCCCGGTTGTGGTGATCGGTTGTCAGATTATAGTGATGATCGACGGTAAAATCAAGAGGGGGGAATGTGCATCGCTTATTCTCCGGGCGGTTTTGGTTTGCCAGGCGACGATATTTTGTTATAATGGCGCTTGTTATGCACGATGGGGGAGGATGGTGATGAGAATGTATGCATATAGTGTAACGGTGATGCTGTGCCTGCTATTAGTGATAGGAGCGCACGGAGCGATGGGCGGGACGGATGATGTCGCCCCGAACACCGAAGATCGGGTGTCTCCCGGCGGCGTCATCGTAGGGGGGGTCACCGAGCTGGGGATGCTGGCCCTCGGTATCGTCTGGGAGGGTGTGCGGATCGTCCTGCCGGAGGGATGCCCTCTCAAGGAGCGGGAGATAGACGATCTGGTCGGCACACACCATTGTCCATACGATTCGATTGATCGCCGCTGAAAACGGACCCATGGATTTGGCTGTCGCGAAAGACGCTGTAAACAACGTATAATCCCATATACAACCAAAAATCATTTTCTGGAGGAACCGGTGCTGTACGAAATATCTGAAGAGCAGCGTATCATGCTCGATACCGTCAGGAGCTTCGGCGAGGAGCGCATCAAGCCAGTAGAGGAGGAGAACGACAAGGCGGGCCGATATCCAACGGATCTGGTCGGTGAGATGGCGAAGCTGGGATTGATGGGATCGGCCATTCCCGAGGAATACGGTGGAACGTTTCGCGACTTTTTTACCTTGGCGATTCTCTCTGAGGAAATCGCCAAGTACTCACCGTCTCTGGGGACAGTCATGGGGGCTTCGTCTCTCCTGTTCGGCAACAACCTGGCGAGAAACGGCACCGAAGAGCAGAAGAAAAAATACCTTCCCCTCGTGGCAAGCGGGGAGTGGATGGGCTGCATGGGTCTGACGGAGCCGGGGTCCGGGTCTGACGCCATGAGCGTATCCACCCGGGCGGAGAAAAAGGGGGATGAATATATCCTCAATGGAACCAAGACATTCATCAGCAACGCACCGGTGGCAGACGTGGCGCTGGTATACGCCACGGTTGACAAATCACAGGGACCCAAGGGGATATGCACCTTCATCGTCGAGCGGGACTTCGAGGGTTTTTCCACCGGCAAGGAGTTCGACAAGATGGGCCTTCGCTCTTCCCCCACAGGAGAGCTGGTGCTGGAGGACTGCCGGGTTCCGGCAGAGAACCTGGTGGGGGGAAGCGAGGGGCTGGGGGCCAAACAGATGACGAGCGGTCTCGACACGGAGCGGGTGGCGTGGTCGGCCCTGAGCCTGGGGCTGGCCCAGGGGGCGTTCGACGAGGCCCTGGCGTATTCCCAGGAGCGCTCCCAATTCGGATCCCCGATCTTCAACTTCCAGATGGTCCAGAAGCTCATCGCCGATATGGCCACGTCTCTGGAGGCGTCGAGGCTGCTCATCTATAACGCGGCGTCGATTCTGGACAAGGGGGGCAACGCACGGCTCGCGGCGTCGTATGCAAAACTCATGGCGTGCGACGAGTGCATGCGGATCACCACCGACGCGGTGCACGTCCACGGGGGATACGGATTCACGAAAGAGTTCCGGGTGGAGCGGATGATGCGGGACGCCAAGGTGTTTTCCATCGGCGCGGGTACTTCCGAGGTCCAACGGATGATCATCTGCCATTACCTGAGACGGTAGGGGGAGGGGGTTTTTTTTGAAAAAAACCGATTCCGGATACACGCCCGTGCCCGACGGGGGCGGCCCTCCCGGCGAGAAGGCGGCGCTTCGCCCGATCGATCTCATTGATGTGAAGAAGGGACGCCCCCTCGTCCTTCGGGTCGTCGATAATATCAGGCTCATCCCCATGGGGATGATACGCATCTATCAGCATACGATCTCACCGGACCACAGCCCGCTGATGACCCGGATTCTGCCCGGCGGTGTGTGCCGTTTTTATCCCAGTTGTTCCCAGTACACGTATGAAGCCATCGAAAAGTACGGCGTGATCAAGGGGTCAGTAATGGGCGCGTGGCGTATTCTCAGGTGTAATCCCTTCAATCCGGGTGGACACGACCCGGTGCCCTGAAAAAACGGAATTCGATTCGACCGAACCGATGGATTTATATCGGCGATATGCCCTTGTGGCGACACGGCATACGAGCGATTGGCGACCGATCGCCGGGTGAGGTATTCAATCGGGTGATATGTAGACATTGTTCTTATCGAAGGATTAATAGAGTATGGAGTGACGTACAATGAACATTTCCATGAAGGGAGTTCGTTTTAGTATCGTTTTTATCGTTATATTCGCATGTTCCTGTATGATTGCGTCGGCCCAGGACGGAGAAGATGTCCCGCTTCGGCTGGCGGTGGGGGAGGCGGGTTCGTTTTTCTGGCTGGCGGGGAAACAGTACGAGCCGCTGTGGGAGGAGGCCGGAGTGATGGTGGATGTCGTCACGTCCGGTGACGATACACAGAGCCTGACGATGCTGCTCGCGGGAGACGTTGATATGGCTCTGGTGCCGGGGCCGGTTCTGGATGTTGCGGCGGGTAACGAAACGGATACGTCGTCTGTGGTCGCCGTGGCCCCGGTGTGGCCCGGCACGGTGCATATCCTAATCACCAGAAAAAAGGAGAAGACGGGCACGATTTCGGACGTGAAAGGCAAGCGGATTTTTCAGGGTGACGAGGGGAGCTGGCAGCATACAATGGTGGACCTTCTGTTTGAAAGTGCGGGCATACGCACCAAGCGCCTCATGTCGGACATGACGATGCTGGAGCTCATCGACGTAATGGCCGATTTTATCAATACGCCTCTCGACGGTGCGGTGGTCCTGGGGGCTGTGCCGAATCCCTTGGTCGACGATATCCTCAGAAAGACCGGGCACGTGTATCACCTGATTCCCATCACCGGGGAGGAGACGGAACTGATAAAGGCGTCGGGGATGACGGTGTTTCCCCTGACGGTAGCCGAGGGGTTGTATCCCTACCAGCGGGAGGATTTCATAACCGCGGGATATCCCCAGTTTCTCGTCTCCCGAAGCGACCTGGACGAGGAGGCGGCCCGGACGGTGGCCGAGGTCCTTCTCTCCGGATTTCCGGAATCCGGGGGGAACATGCCGCGGCTCGACGCCTCCATCGGGCCATACGACCCAGATACATACATCGTTCCGCTGCATCCTGCGGTTCGGGACCTTTTTTAGGCGGACGGGAAGGGCATAACGAAACGGACCGGACGCCCCTTTCACACAGAGGGGGGCGTCCTTTCATTTTTTAACAGCGTCAGGGGAGAGTGACCGGACGGTGTCGGTCGGCATGGGGTTGGATGCCCGGGAGGATAGATGAATATGGTATCGACGGCCGCATGGATCGCCGCGGTGGAGCTTCTTGGACTGGCCTGCTTTCAGGCGGTATTGGCCTGTGGGGTTCCCCTGGGACGCCTCGCCTGGGGCGGCATGCACACGCGGTTTCCCATAGGTCTTCGCATTGCAAGCCTCGCGTCGGCGGCGATATGCGCCCTGGGGGCGTTATGTGTGCTTGAAAGGGCGGGTGTTGTCAGTATCTTTGATCGACCGGACGCGATTCGCGTTGTCGTCTGGGCGCTGACGGTCCTTTTTGGATTGAGTACGATCGGAAATCTTGCGTCGAAAAGCGTGTGGGAGAGGCGGGTGATGACACCGGTCGCGGCGACCCTGGCCCTCATGTGCTTGACGGTCTCCCTCGCCGCGGGATAACGGCACGACATCGCCGATATGCTCCGTTTACCCCTCCCGGCGTTGATACTCAGTCTTTCCTCTCGGTTATGAGATAGATTACCCCCTCCCGATAATCCAAAACGATAGGGACAGACTCGAGAAATTCCACCCCAAGTCCGCCCAGGACGTCCGGCAGGGTGGGGGAGACGTATCCACGGGTTGTAAGAGTCACACCCTCAAGAACCACACCACCCACGTTGATATCACCGACGAACACGTCGCCCTCCTGCTGTGGAAGGTCTTCGCCGGGGCCGGCATCCGCCAGGTAGCCGAATCCGTCGAAACCGGTGTCGATAATCCAGAAGCCGTACACCCCCCCCGCCGTTCCGGCCACCAGGGGGGTGGACCCCTCAACGGTGAGCCGGGTCTTCTTTCCGAAAGACGGCGGCGAAAACGATTCCCGATCAAAAAGCGTCACCTCACTATTCCCGGGATCGATCATCACAGGCCCCAAAAGGAGGAGCATCCCGCCGATGACGCCGTCGGCCCCGTCGGGGAGCGCATCAAAGAGGGGGGAGGCGCCGTCTGTGGTCAGAAGGGGAGTGTCGAAAGAGAGGTCGCCCAGCTTCAGGGAGACGGGCGGTGTCGCCCGAAGAAAGACCGTCTCGCCGTCGTGACGGTATGAGAAGACATCTCCCGAAGGGCCAGCCATGTTCGGTATCACCGGGAGGGTCTCCCAGGTTGTATCCAGCAGGAGATCGGAGGATTTGTTACCCGCCTTGACCGGTATGATCGGGCTCTTTCGGGTTGCGTTCAGTGATATCCGGACGGTCGTTGCCGGCGCCGGGGCGGATTCCGCCGGGAGGATGAAGTCGGAGGGCTGGAGGCCCGAATTGAAGAGGACCGAGCGTGTGCGAAGGGTCATCTCCGTATCGCCCCGAACATCGATGACGCCGGGAAACGTCACGCCTTCGAATGTGTCGTATTCGGAAAAAAATACAGTCAGGTTTTCCGTGCCGGTGCAGAGCGAAAAGCCGTCGATGAGATACGTCTCGGGATTGAATATGATATGTGTGCCGAAGTTGGCCCCGGTGTCCATAGTGAAGCCGGTGGGGGTGTCCTGTGAATCGGGGAGCAGCGGGATGGACATGTCCCGAATATACGCGTAGTTGAAGACGGCCGCCCGGGCCGCCAGCGCCTCCCGATCGAGACCCTCCGGTTCGATGACCTGTCCATCGGCGGTGACGAGCCGGGTCCCCTCGGTGGTGTGTATCGCCCGGATCTCGAAATGCTCGGTCGTAAGCACTTCCTCGTAGCAGTCCGGGTACATGCCCCGGATGGTCATCGTCGCAGGGAATCCCATGTATATTCCTTCCAGGGTGATGGTGAAGTCGTCGATGGACCAGACGACGCCCCGTCCCCCCAGGGCGCTGATGTGCCGGGCCATGACGGTATCCGGATCCAGGGCCCGGGCGGCCGGCGAGAGCGCCGATGCGGCAGTGATGGTTACAAGCACCAGAAGCGTCCTAAGAAATTTCCCCGGCATGATATCCCCCCGATGTGTGTGCTGACGATTGGAAAAAAACCGTTCCTCATCGCCCAAGAAGTGGTCTATACTGTGTACATACGGTTATGACACAGGAAGACGCCCGATGTCAAGACGGGATGGAAAGAGTACACCAAAATCGTGGAGGTGTGGAATGAAACAAGCCGCCCGTAGTGTGATGGTATGTGGGTTGCTCTGTGCAGTGTGCGCCGGACCCGCCCCCGCCCAGGAGACGCCTCCCATACCCCTTCATGAGGTGAAGAGCTGGGGCTATCAGCTTCAGGGGCTCGAATATCCGGAAAGATTGGGGCGTCTCGCGGCGGCCGGATTTGACATGGTGGTGGTGGAGCCGATGGCGACCATGGATGAATACGCGGGCTTCGACGCCCGGGGGATGGTAGATCGTCTCAAATCGACCCTCGCATCCCTCCCCGGATATCGCAGTGTGGTGCTGGCGTATGTGGATATCGGTCAGGCGGAGGAGTGGCGAAGCTACTTCGCCGACGACTGGACTCCCCCCACCTTTTTTCGAGGCGGCACGCCGGATTTCATGGTGGGCCGGGACCCGGACGGCTGGGCCGGCAACTACCCGGTGGCGTACTGGGATTTTCGGTGGAAGGAAATTGTGATATACGGCGCCGGAAGCGTCCTGGATCGGATCATTGAGCTCGGATTCGACGGCATATACCTGGACTGGGTGGAGGCCTACGACAATGAGTTGGTGGCGGGCCGCGCGGAAGACTTGCGATTGAACACCGCGGAAGAGATGGTGCGCTTCATCGGGGAGATCCGGGCGTACGCAAGGGGAAAAAACCCGGATTTTCTCGTGGTGCCCCAGAACGCCCCGTACCTGGTGGTGAATGCCGATGAGTATCTCGATGTGATAGACGCCGTGGCCGTTGAGGACCTCTCCTATTCCGGCGACGGCGATGTGGAGTGGGAGAGCAGGCGCTCCGGCGACATCGAGACCGAGCGGGGTATGTGTGAGTGGTGCCGGGAGGACATCGCCCGGGTGCTCACGATATACCGGGAAGCGGGGCTCCCGGTGTTCACCGTGGATTACTGTGTAGACTCGGAAAACGCAAGGGAGGCGATTCGTTACTCTCGTTCTCTCGGATTCGTCCCCTTCGTCTCCCGCACCCCCCTGGATCGCCTGCCGGATGAGATCTGATTTCGACCCGGACGTCGATACGTACCGATGAGATAGAAACCGCCACGGATAAAGCGAAAAAAGAAGCGGTACAGTTTTCTCTGTTTGTATGAAATGAAAAGAGGGGCCGGTTATGGCCCCTCTTTTTTTCCAAAAGCAGGTTTCCCGCCCTGACCGGTATGATCGGGCTCTTTCGGGTTGCGCTTAGTGATATCCGGACGGTCGTCGTCGGGTAACGGCACCCTCCCGATAATACTCATACTGGATCAGAAAATTCATAAGCTATTGCTTGAGTTCCTCATACAAAGTAGGTTTATGGATTTTGCCAAGGGCGGTCATGGGAAGCGTGTCACGGATGATAACCTCAGTCGGTACTTTGTAGTCGGCCAGGTGGTCGGCGCAGAGAGCTTTGAGAGCTTCAGGGTCAACTGTGCTCCCCGGTTTCCGCATAATAAAAGCCATGCCGGCCTCGCCCATCTTGGGATGGGGCACGCCCAATACCGCGGCCATGGCCACGGCCGGGTGCTGCATGAGTATGTCTTCTACTTCCTTGGGGTACACATTGAATCCGCCGCAGATATACATTTCCTTGTACCGCCCCACCAGGCTCAGGTACCCGTCCTTATCCAGAAAGCCCATGTCGCCGGTATAGAACCAACCATCTTTGTCAAAGGATTGAGCGGTCATGTCCGGTGCATTCAGGTAACGATCGATAAGAAGGTCGCCTCGAACGGCCACTTCACCCACCTCCCCGATCGTTTGAGGTTCATGGTTCGTGGGATCCACGATCGAAAGCTCTACGCCCTCGGGCGCACGACCCACGGTGTTGTCCAGTACCTTTTGAATCGGATCCTGCCGGGTGGTGTACGTACAGAATCCGGATACCTCGGTGGCCCCGTAACAGGCGAGGATCACGGCGCTGGTATTGTCGACCATGGCTTTGAGCAGATCCGGCGTAGCCGGAGATCCGCCGTATATCATCATTTTGACGCTATTCAGCTTATTCTTGTCGAAATTCGGCAGGCTGAAGAAAAGTGCGAAAACCGTGGGGACGCCGCCAAAGACGGTTATCCGGTGTTCGGCAATTATATCCAGACCCGCGGATGGATCAAAGACGTCGCAGAGCATCAGCCGCGCGCCCGAAGCCATCGTCCCCATGGCACACAGGGTGCCTCCACCCACATGATTGATGGGCAGCACGTTTAAAAGCAGGTCGTCGGTGACCAGTTCCATGGTTTTGGCCCAGGGCCGAAGCATGGCCATAATGCTCTTTTGGGTAAGCACCGCACCCTTGGGCCGTCCCGTGCTGCCCGAGGTGAAAATGATGAAATGGTCGGCCTCGGGCCGAACTTTTTGCCGGACGTCTTTCAGAAGCTTCTCGTCCGCCGGCGTTTCCAGGAGAGTGTCTAGATCCAGGGCCCCAGGGTGATTGGTGTGTCCCAGAAAAATAAAATGCTCGAGGCTGGGGATCTTATCGCGGATGCCCGCGAAAAAGTCTGCATAATTGATTCCAGCGAATTCGCTGATACAGACCATGAATCGGGGCTGGGCTTCGCCGACCATGTATACCACTTCATCCTGCTTATACCTAAAATTGAGCCCAACCACGCTGCATCCGATCTTTGCCGCCGCGAACCACACGAACAACCATTCGGGTCGGGTGGGCATGATCACGGCGATGCGGTCGTCCTTCGTGACCCCGAGTTTCAGCAGGGCCGTGGCCAGCCGGTCGGCGGTTTCGTTGAGTTCCTGATAGGTCCATGACGTGCCCCTGAACATCAGGGCCGTGTGGCCGGCAAGGTCGGCGGCCCGGTTTTCCAGCATGAGTGCCAGAGTGGATTCGGTCGCAAGTTTGTCGATATTGGGATTTGCGCTGCTCATCTCAAATACCTCCTGTGAGTGTTTACCGTGGGTTGTTAGTCGATACCGCACATGGCGCACACATTGTTTGTCATACGCAATAAGTCGTAATTTCGGGCAACTTCCAGGCGGCAGGTTTCGGGGGTGCCGCCGGCGCAGATGGCGCTTGAAATCAAATAGCCGGAAAAGCGCGAGGCGGTAAGATCCTGGATCAGGTACATCAGCCGCATGCGGTCGCTGGTGGGAGTTCCAGCCGCTCCGGCCAAATACTTATCGATAACAGGTTTTAATTCCGGGTTGCCGTATTCGGTCTCAATGGGCATGGTGGTGATAATGCCGCCGGCGATTTCCATGAGCATGCCCAAAAATTCCACAAGACGAAGCCTGGTATGATACAGGCCCGCATTGGCGATGGAAATGTCAGGAATGGGGATGCCGGACGGGTGAATGGAACCGTTGGCGATGGATCCCAGGGCGCAGCCAAATCCGATTTGTGAGGAGACCATCATGTCGTTGATCTTGCTTTTTATGTGGCTGGCTTTGCTCGTGCCGTTGTATCGGGCTGCCAAAGCTGCGGCCCCAGCGATAATGTCGATCCTCGCCGAGGTGCAGGTCCCTTTGGCCAGTCGGACGTAGGGTGAAAAGCAGGAAATAAGCTGCCTAGTGAATTCCCATTCGCCGCACATGAACACGTTTTCCCAGGGAATGAATACGTCTTCGAAAACGGTGAGCGATTCGGTAAACCCGATTTGCGTTGACACCGGGCTTTCAAATTGACGCTCGCCCACTGGTCCGGGCGCGGGCCGCGTAATGTAGGAAATGCCGGGCGTCTCCACGGGCGTCACAAAGGCCACGGCATAGTCGGCGTCCGCTTCGGAAAGTTCCCGACACGGCATGGCAAAGAAGAAGTGGGTCATGGGCGCGTTGGAGGTGTGCATCTTGGCCCCGCGAACCACAATGCCATTGGAGCGCTTTTCCACCACGCGTATGTGAAGGTCAGGGTCCGCCTGGGCGGCGGGGCCTTTGGATCGGTCGCCCTTTGGGTCCATGACGCCAAGGCAGTACCGCAAATCCTCGCGCTGAATCTTTTCGAAAAAACGGCGGAAGTTCTGGTGATACGGAGTGCCTTTGGCCTGGTCGATTTCCCAAGTGGTCGCCCACATCACCGAAAGGCCGATGCCCATGCACATGGTGCAAAAGTGTCGGGCATTGTAATGTTTCATGGTCCGAATCATGGCCTCCAATTCGGCCGGACTCTGGCGCAGATGGGTCCAGAATCCCACGGTTTCGTCAATCAGGGGTGAGGTGAAGGAAAAGTCTTGACGCGTTTCAGGATCGCTTTGAAAATCATAGAACTTGGCCATTTCCTTGATGGAAGTGGCAAACAGGGGATTATCCACAACGTTTCGCACCGTCTGTCCGGCGATGTGCACGCAGGGCGCCTGATGGCGTAAGGTTTCCACATATTCCTGTCCGGTTTTGATGCCCATAAGCTACTGTTGCCTCCTTTTCGAATATTCGGCCTTGTACCAGTCTGCCAACGATTTCAAAAAATGCAAAGCCGTACGGTACGCAAACTCGCCGTCTGTGTCGGCGTACTCTTTTACAGTGTCTTCCATTTCTTCAAGGGTGTTGATCTGCTCGTCGATCGAGCAAATTTCGCTTTGGAAGGCCTCGAGGACCTGGTCGTGGTTTAAAAAGCGGAAAAAAAACACTCGTTGTAAAAACGGCAGATGATAATCCATGGGCACGGCCGGTCCGGTGAGTTTCTCGGTCAGGTAGGCTTGACCGGCCGGGGTAATGCTGTATACATTCTTGCTGGGCTTGCCCACCTGGAAGACGACCTCTTTTTCTACCAAACCCTCGGCCTCCAGATTTTTCAACACAGGATAAATCTGATTCAGTCCCACCGCGTAATACAGCATGAGCTTGCCGAAAATCTGGTTGAGCCGGTAACCGGTTTTGGCTCCCGAGGACAAAAATCCCAGGATCATCAACTGCACGTCCGTCATCTTTTCCACCTCCTTCGCATTACTGATGCGAAAAACCGCTCATTAAACACACCTACGTATCCTCTCTTTTTTATCTTGCTGCAAAATATCAGAACAAAATATATTTGTCAAGAAGATATTTTATCATAAAATAGCTAATATTGTGGGGATTTTACTGATAACTCATTGTTCATATAAAAAAGGATGCGATGAGGACACGGGTCAGACGTCCACAGACTAACGGATCGGTGGAGCGCCTGAACCGGATTATCAAGGATGAGTTTTAAGAGGTGGCCTTTAGGAAGGAACTCTATCGGTCCCTTGAGGAGATACAAGTCGACCTAAACGGGTTCATGCAGTATTACAGTGAAGGGCGAACGAACCAGGGGAAGTACTGCCAGGGACGAACGCCTCGAAAGGCCTTTCTTGACGGCCTGGGGTCATATTGACAATGACTGCATAAAGAAACGGCAGCCGAAAAGGGCGTCGCGCGGCGAAGTAGCATTGTCTTTCAAAAGGACTTACCGTCAGCGCAATCCGCGGCTGCCGTATCTTATATAAAAACTAACTTGACTCTACATTTTTTGAAAAACCGCCTTCCGTACCTTCAGATGGACACCCGAGATATCCGGGTCTTCGGCATCCTCGTTGGGTTACTTTTCCGCTTTCAGGGATTCCTTCAGCTCCTTTTTGAGTATCTTTCCTATGGCAGACTTCGGGAGGTCCTCCCTGAATTCATACAGCTTCGGCACCTTGTAGGGCGCGAGATTCTCTCTGCAGTAGGCGTCCAGCTCTTCTTCGGTTATCGTCTCCCCCTGCTTGAGGACGACAAAGGCCTTGACCGTCTCCCCGCGATATTCGTGGGGCACGCCCAATACGCAGGCCTCCAGAATCTTCGGGTGCTCATAGAGTACCTCTTCGATGTCCCTCGGGAAGATGTTATAGCCGCCGGCGATAATCATCTCCTTTTTCCTGTCAACGATATACAGATAGCCGTCCTCGTCCATCTTCCCTATATCACCGGTGTAGAACCACCCGTCTCTGAACGAATTCTCGGTCTCTTCCGGGTTGTTGTAATAGCCCTGGCACAACTGGGGTCCGCGGAATATGATCTCCCCTTCCTCACCCAAGGGCAAGTCCTTTTCCCCGGTCTCAAGATCGACAATTCTTATGTCGGTATCCGGAAAAGGCACGCCGACGCTCCCGGGCTTGAGGGTTCCCCCCCACGGCGTGACGGTGATGAGGGTTGTGGATTCGGTCATGCCGTATCCCTCCACTATTGTCGCCCCTGTGGATTCTTTGAGAGTGTGTATCGTTTCCACGGGGAGCGGCGCCGCGCCGGAGAAAAATCCCTTGACGAACGAGAGATCGGTCTCTTGAAACTCGGGCAGGGCCAGAACTCCAACGAAGATGGTCGGCACCGCCAAAACGATCGAGGGCTTGTGCTTTCTTATCATATCCATGACTATCTGGGGCTCGGGACGGGGCACGAGGATGGCGTTCCAGCCGTTTATAATGCACACGTTCATTACCGCCGTGAAACCGGCCATGTGGAAGAAGGGGAAGATCGCAAGCTCCGATTCGGGTTGCTCCTTTACGTCGTAGAGCCACGTCTGCAGAATCTGGGTGATGCAAGAGATGTTCCTGTGGCTGATGCTTACCCCCTTTGCCAATCCCGTGGTGCCGCCTGAATAGGGTATCAGGGCAAGTTCATCGAGTTTCGAGGGATCGCCGGAGGATTTCGGAGAGCTCTCCTTCATGAGGTCCAAAAATTGGTAGTAGTCCGGCTGCTTTTCGTATTTGAAATACATCCCCTTCTTGACAAAGGGGTATAGCTGTTTTGTGGGAAAGGGGAGATAGTCGTTGATATGGGCCGTGATGACCGTCTGTATCTTTGTTTTTGATCTCATGCCAAGCGCCCTCGGCGCCAGGAGGTCGAGGGTGATGACCGCAGTCGTGCCGGAGCTGTTGAACTGATGTTCTATCTCCCGATCGGTATAGAGGGGATTGACCGGCACGGCCACCGCCCCGGCGCGCCAGATGCCGTAGTAGGAGATCACTATCTGCGGGATATTCGGCATCAAGAGGCCCACCCGGTCACCCGGCTTCACCCCCAGTTTTATGAGTGCGTTTGCAAAACGATTGGCAAGTCCGTCCAGTTCGGCGTAAGAGATCTTCTTACCGAGAAATGTGAGGGCGCATCTCTTTGGAAATCTTTTCGCCGTTCGGGAGAGGAACTCACTTATGGTGAGGTCCTCATAGTCGATGGATTTCGGAATACCAGGTACATAAGCCTTGTGCCAGAGACGGTCTTCCATTTTCTATGCCTCCTTGTTAAGAAATGGGATGATAGTACATGAGTTACCACCGTGATAGGATGCATGATGGATATCGAATCGTTTCACGCTCGTGTGTAAAGACTGGGAAAAAGGCGCATAGGTGTTTACTCGAACAATGTTTGAAAGGTCAGAAAAGGTATCCACCCGATTATCGTCACGTATCTTACGGTTTTTCGGACGAACCGTGAATAATCACCTCAATTTTTGTCATTTAAACCTAATTTTTATAATGTTTTACGAGTGTACATCTTATGGGAAGTATCCTCATTATTCAATAGAAAAAATGATAATGACGCCTGTCAGACGAAAACCTCCGGTTTCGGGCGACTTCGTCGTTGACGGCGGGAAGTGTTTTACGTGATGGATGTATTATTCGAATAAGAGAAAGAAGCGGTGCAGGTCTCGATGTTTGACTGAAATGGCTTGAAGTGAAACGGGGGGCCGGTTGTGGCCCCCCTTATTTTTCAAAGAGAAAGAAAGCTCCTCGTCTTTCTTGGTGCCTTGCATACAGCCAGAGTCCGCCCGAGAGGCAGTTCACTCCTGCCGCTCTTATAAGTTCGCTCCCCTTCGTCTCCCTCACCTCCCTGGACCGTCCGCCAAAGGGCGATTGATTACGCCGTGGGTATCGGCAGTCCCTCCTCCTCGGCGATCTTGATCGCCTCGATGCAGACCGACAGCGCCTTCTCAAGCTTCTCCTCGGACACGTTCTCCGGGACGTCCAGCGGGGAGTGCCAGTTTGGGAAGAGGCGGTATTCGTCCATGCCGAAGAGGCACGCGGAGTTCCCCCCGTCTTTTATCATTGCGTAGGAGTCGGTGCCGCCGAAATTAATGGTCACGGACTCGAGGGCTATCCCCGCCCTCTCCCCGGCGTGGCGGATCATATCGACCACCTCGGGGGTGTAGGAGGTGCCGCTGTTTCGCTCCCTGTCGATGACTGCAAGCTCCCCCGCACCCACCGTCTCTATGTTGATGTTGACGGCATCCTTGATGAGGTCACGGTTGTGGGCGGCGAAATAATGGGAGCCATAGAATCCGGATTCCTCGCTGCCGAAGGTGATGAGCATCACCTCGGTGTGCCGTGTCGGGTGTGCGGCCAGGTAATCGGCGATACCCGCCACCACCGCCACAGCGGAGAGGTTGTCGTTGGCGCCCAGGTTTTTCCGGCCGGTGACCACCATCGATCGGTAAAAGACCCCGACCGCGAAACCCAAAACACAGAGCGGATAGACGACGTCATACCAGCCGACGTGCAGGGGAAACCATGAGAATACGTCTCCGAAGAGTGCCCGCAGTATTCCCGCAGGGATCATCAGGGCGAACCCCGCCACGGTGACGGTCTCGATGATGTGGGCGTACGCCTTGTACGGCGGTGAGAGGATGGGCATCATGTCCGGTGAGTCGTGGTGTCCGGAAAAGATGAGTGTGTGCTTCTTTTCGCCCCCGGCCGGGACGACGCCGATGACGTTCTGGGTCGTCCCCTTCTTGAACATCCAGTCGATGACCTGATTTCCGATCTTTCTGGAAAGGAGGAACGACGCCAGTATCACGACGGTGAGGACTGCACTGACCGCCGGCGCGAAGGGATATATTACAATCACCGCCAGGAATGAGCCAATCATGAGGTTTGCGAATCCGGGAATGTAGTTCAGGCGGCAGGGAAGCTCCTGGATGGAGACACGGGCCCCGTGGCGTTCCAATTCCCGGGCGATGTGCCCCGCCGCGGCGGCCTCCCCCTCGCTTCCCGAGGTGCGGTAGCCGATATCCCGGATAATGTCGTCAATGATCGTTCGAAGCGCCATCATGTACCTCCGGCATGAGAGTGTGAATGCTTTCCACGAGAGACTATCGATTCGACTATGGCAGAAAGAAGGGTCACTGTCAAGAAATGGGGGGGGAAACGCGGGAGAAATGCTTTGACAAATCCTCCGCAATTGTTCAATATACACGCATATTTTTCTTTCGCCGGATAAAAACTCCAATTCGCCCCGGAGGAGACTATGAACATATCGAAACAGCCGCCTCCCGCCGCCGACAAGCCGGTCACAATCATGGAGATGATTCTCTACAACCTGGCGGGCTTCAGCTTCAACCTGTATGACACGATTCTCTACGCATGGCTTCCCTACTTCTACCTGCCGCCGGAGGGCTCGGAGCGCACGGCCCTCATCCCCCTGGCGGCCCTGGGTATCATCATGGCGGGCGGCCGGGTGCTGGACGCGCTGACCGACCCCCTGGTGGGGTACTGGTCCGATCATACCAATTCCCGATGGGGACGCAGGAAGCCCTTCATCTTCATCAGCAGCCCGATTCTGTTTCTGGCGTTCATCCTGGTATGGAGGCCGCCGGTGGCCGATACCAGCATCATCAACGCCGTGTACCTGGCGGTGGTGCTGTTCTTCTATTATATCTCGTACACCGGCATGCTGATCCCCTGGTTCGCCGTACTGCCGGAGATGAGTCCGGACAACACCGTCAGGACGAAAATCGCCTCCATCGGCGTGGCCATCGGCATCCTGGGGGCGCTGGTGGGCGGGGGCCTGTCCGGCCCGCTGTTCGAGTCTTTAGGAGAGCTCAAGATGGCCCTGGTGCTGGGGGTGTTCGGCCTGATCGCGGGCGAATTGACCCTCCTGGGCATCCATCAGCGTCACGAGATTGACCACAGCCAAGAGACGCCCCGGTTCTTCACCGTGGTAAAACAGGTCTTCGCGGACAGGCAGGTGCTCTCATTCGCGATCATGATCATGATGGTGCAGCTGACCTATCAGTTGATGCTGATGAACGTCCCGTATTTGACCACCGAGGTGCTGGGAAAGGATGAGGGCATGGCCTCGATGTTGATGGCGGAGGTAATCATCCTCATCGCCCTGTCAATGCCGTTCTGGTACTGGCTCTATGCGAAATTCCCGAAGCGGCGGGTCTTTCGTGGGGTGATCGTGACCATGATCGTCGGTTTCACCCTCTGTTTTTTCATCGGGGCGTTTCCGACTTCCATCGATCTCTTGATCCTGGCCATGCTGGTCTTTCCGGTGGCGGCCATCCCCATCGGCGGGGTGTTTCTGGGATCGCTCATTATCATCGCGGACCTCACCGATTACGACGAGCTGAAGACCGGCAAGCGCCAGGAGGCCATCTATTACGGCATCTACGGCATCGTCAGGAAGACCGGCTGGGCGCTCTGTTCTTTGATCCTCACCGGCGTTTTCGGCTGGCTGGGATACAGCGCCGAAAATCCCCTGGGGATTCGCGCCATCTGGATGGTCTGCGCTCTCTCATGCCTGATCGGACTGCTGGCGTTCATTCCCTACAAGCTGGGGGATTCCCAGGAGGAGACGAAACACATCATGGGAATCTGACGCGCGTGAAGAAAATGCTGACCTGAACGAACGGCCGGAGAGGGGACTCTTCGGCCGTTCTTTTTTCCCGGGGAGAAACTCACTTCTTGTCAAAGGTCCGGCAACCTGCTACAATCGACGGCATATATAATAAATATATACTATGTTTATAGTATCAGGAGGGTATACATGGAAACTCAACCGTGTTCGAAGCGTATTGTGCGTCCGGTGGCGGTGTTGTTTCTGATTGCGGCCGTTGCCTTTATCGGATTCAACGGCGCCGCCCGGATATCCAGCGGGGGCCTGTTTCACATCATAGCGGTGGTGTGCGGCGTGGTGCATATGATATGCGTGGTTTTCAGCGCAGCCATTATATACCCCATCGCCTATCGACGGGGGGTGGGCGCCGCGGAGCGAATTCTCGGATCCCTCTTCGTTCCCGTCGCCTGGATCATCAAGGAATTCATCGTCGTCACCGGGGTGTACGCCTTCTTCGAGGCCCTCTATTACACCCTGAATCCGGTGAACGTGTTCATCCTGTCGCTGGCGCTCCTGGAAATGGGTATCGCGGAGCTGTTCGGTCGAAGGAGGATCGAGAAGAATGTCCGCGGGTCGGCGGTGCCGGCGGTCGTGGCCGTTGTGGTGGCGCTGGGGATTCTTTCCTTCCTCTTCTGGGGCATCGGCGTCTATTCGTTCTACGCCTTCCAGGAGGGGTACAAGGCGATTTTCGGCTTTGGAGTCGGGGTGTAAGGGAGTCGTTCATACGATTTATGAGGTACATATCATGACACGGGATAAAGAGTCTTCATTCTTTAAAAGGCCGATGACCCGGCGCCAGGCCCTCAAGGTAATGGGAGCGGCTTCGGCGGCGGGATTGATGGGGGCCGGCATGCCCGACCTCCTAAAGGCACAACCAAGCGGGAAACGGCCGAACATTATATTCATCCTCAGCGACGATCATCGCTGGGATCACCTGAGCATCCTGGGCCATCCATTCATCGAGACGCCGAACCTGGACCGTCTCGCCGCCGAGGGGATCCTGTTCGAAAACGCCTTCGTGACGACGTCGCTCTGCAGCCCCTCCCGGGCCAGCTTCATTACCGGCACCTACGCCCACACCCACGGGGTCAAGAACAACATCACCCCCTGGAGCAACGACAACATCACCTTCATGGAGCTGTTGAAAAAAGTCGGTTACGACACCGCCTTTATCGGCAAATGGCACATGCCCGGCGATCTGCCGGACCTCCGGGGAGTGGATGAATTTACCACCTTCACCGTCCAGGGCGGACAGGGGAAATACTTCAACTGTCCCCTCATCGTCAATGGTGTGGAGGAGCCGTCGAAAAAACCCTATATCACCGAGGAGCTGACGGACCGGGCGATCGAATACCTGAAGAAGGGTCGGGAGAATCCCTTCTGCCTGATGCTCGCCCACAAGGCGGTGCACCACCAGTTCCTGCCGCCCCCGGAACTCGCCGATCACTATCACGATGTGGAGGTGAACTATCCGGATGAGATGAATCCCCTGGTGCTGTTCAAGGCCCAGAATCACCTGTTCGGCGTGTTCGGCTCGGTGGACATGCACTACAAAAACTACTGCGAGACCATCTATGCTCTGGACCAACAGATCGGCAGGGTGCTCGATACCCTGGACGAGATGGGCGTCGCCGATGACACGGTGGTGGTCTACGCCGGGGACAACGGCTATTTCTGGGGCGAGCACAACCAGATCGACAAGCGGTGGGCCTATGAGGAATCGATGCGGATTCCGTTTATCGTCCGTTACCCCCGGGGAATGACGGACGTCGGACGAAACGTCTCGAGCATGGTCCTGAACGTGGACCTTGCGCCGACGATTCTGGATCTGGCGGGAATCGACGTGCCCAGTTACATGGAGGGGAAAAGCTTCAGGCCCTATTTCACCAATCCCTACAGTCTGGGCAGGGAGGCCTGGCTCTATGAATACTACAAGGACTATCCCTATCGATATCCGCCGCACTACGCCGTCAGGACCGATACCCACAAATATATCGTATACGACGGCAGGAAGAAGTCGGAGATATTCGATCTGGTCGGTGACCCGAAGGAGATGAACAATCTCTACGGCACGCCCGAAGGGGAGTCACTGCTCCCCTTCCTGGAGGCGCGGCTCAACGGTTTCCTGAAGCAGTACGATCTGGTCTGACGGACGAAATATTTCGGACACTTTCGTGACCGGGGGAGGGCATGCGCCCGCCCCCGGTTTTTTATTATTCCCACGTCCCGCTCGATATTTGTGTGATATTCGGTTGGACAGAATAATAATTGTATGAGATGATATTTACATATTGCGAGTATCGCTGTGTTCCATGAATGATGGAGGATCCATGACCACGGACAGATTTATGACGAATACTGCCATACGCACGATGCTTCTGGGAGTTCGAGAGATCGTGGGAGAAAACGGCCTGAAGACCATTCTCAACCGTGCCGGCATACCGGTGCGCGCTGATGACCTGCCGCCGAACAATTTGGATATCAGTGAGGTAAAGATCAGCGACTGTGCGAAGTATGAGAACGCCATACGTGACATCTACGGCGAGAGGGGAGCCCGGGCCATCCTTTTCAACGTGGGCATCGCCCAGGCCCTGGCCGGCATTGAGGAGAACAGTGAGCTGGCGGAGGCCACCCTCAAGGCGTTTGAGGGAATGGAGAATACCGAGTGCATCCGAATCGTCCTCGCCACCGCGGCGGCGGGGGTGTCCGAGCAGATCGGGACGGAGATTATCGTGAGTGAGGACGGCGACGCGTTTTTTTACGAAGATACGGTATGTAATCACTGCTTCGGCATGAGCGTTGATCAACCCATCTGTCATATGGCGCGGGGATTTGTCTACGCCCTGGTGCGATGGGCGACCCGGAGCGACGATTACGAGGCGGTCCAGACCAAATGCGCCGGCATGGGCGATGAATCATGCGTCATCCGGGTACACCCCAGGATGTCCTAATCTGTACATCGGCCGTGCACCTGATATACCCGGTTTTTTATTGAAAGGACGCCCCGGATGGATATCATCCAGGGCGTTGTTGAATTCAGATCACAGAAATCCGACCATCATCGAAGATGTTTTCTCTTTCGGTTACGGATGCACCATGATCTTAATCGCTTCACCGGACTCGTACAGGTCGAATATACCCGGGGATTCGTCTAGGGGTATATGGTGCGAGATCAGCGATTCCAGCTCCAGCTTCGGCAAGAGGTTGATGGTCCGGGGGAAGGTATAGGGTGAAAAGAAGACACCTTTGATGGTCAGCTCCTTGGTGTACATGATAAAGGGGCTGACCGGAATGAGAAGATCCATGGGATAGACCGAAAACCAGAAGAGGGTCGATTTCATGCCGGTAATCGCCACAGCCTGGACCGCGGCTTCGGCATTGCCCGACGCCTCTATCACCACATCGAATGCCCGATTGTTTGTCTCCTCAAACGCCCTGGCCACCAGATCCTCTTTTGTAGGATCAACCGTCACGTCCGCCCCCAGCTTCTCGGCGATGGCCCGTTTTTTCTTATCCGGCTCGGATATGAGCACAAAGGCGGCCCCGGCCCGGATGGCAAGCTGCAGGAGAATCAGGCCGATGGGCCCCGCGCCGGTTATGGCAACGCTCATGCCCGGCTTGATCTCTGCCATGTCGATACAGTGGAGGCATACGCTCACCGGTTCGGCGAATGCCGCCGCGTCGAAACCGATACCCTCGGGCAGGACGAAAACCTGCTGGCGATCCGCCACCACATACTCGGACATGCCCCCGTTGGGCTTCCACAACTCGGCAAGCCGCTCGCAGTAGTGCTGTTGGCCGGTACGACAGCGGAAGCAGTCTCCGCAGTACCTCACCGGATTTGTGGTAACCACATCCCCCACATGTATATCATCCACCTTGGGGCCGACCTCCTCCACGGTGCCGGATAGCTCGTGGCCCGTATAGAAAGGAAATTCTCCGGGGAGGACGAGGTTTCCGGCATAGACAGAATGATCGGTGCCGCACATTCCGCAGCTTTTCACTTTAATCCTGACATCCCGGGGACCCACGTCGGCCACCGGAACGTCGGAGAGCGAGGCTTTTCGTATACCATCAAGCATCAACGCTTTCATATCATTCCTCCGTTATGGTGATATGTCCAAAACCGCCTTGATGACGCGTTCGGATTTAGATTTCACGAGTTTGAAGGCCTTTCGGTAATCGGACAGCGGGAATCGATGCGTGATGAAGCCGTCGAGGTTGATGGATCCATCGGTGATATATTCCATCGCCAGGTCGAACGAGCTTACGGTTCTCCCTCCAATGTGCTCCATGCCGTGGGCGTTGATCCCCCTGAGCGTGAGTTCCTGTTGCCAGATGGGGGTTTGATCAAAGGCGACGGGGCTGAGCTGGTTTCCGATCATCACGTAATCGCCCCCGGCCTTGAGCCACCGGAGGGAGTCGTGGATGGTTTTTGAGTAGCCGACGCAGTCGTATATCAGATCGAATCCGCCCATGATGACATTGTTTCCCAGGGGCCCCCGGTAGAGCTTGGCACCGGTAACGTCCGCCGCGGCGTCATAGGGATCGCCGGTGAGTATGTGGTCCGCCCCCAGCTTTTTCCCCAGTTCCCGCTTGAAATCGATTCTTTCCAGCAGGTAGATGATGGCGTCCGGCTCGAGGGCTCTGGCCGCCTGGCTGACGTTGAGGCCGATGGTGCCCGCGCCGATGACCAGTACCTTTTCTTGTGCCTTCGGCGGACGTGCGAGCGCCGCATGCAGGGACACGGCGACGGGCTCGATGAGAACCGCCTGGTCGTCGGTCAGGGCGTCGGGCACTTTCACAAGCTGGCTTTCGTGGGCGATAAACTGTTCGGTGAAGCCGGCGCCCAGGTTTTCGGGAAGGCTCCCCTCGGAGAAGTTCTCGCACAGGGTGTAATTACCCGCGGCGCAGTGGACACACGGCGGCTCGATTTCCTTCATGGAGCAGCAGGGGAGATAGCGCTGGAGGACAATCCGGTCTCCGACGGAGAGGGACGAGACTCCCGGCCCCATCTCGATGATTTCTCCCACCACCTCGTGTCCCATGAAGGCCCGGGGAACGCCGGGGAGGGCGGCCAGGGATATGCTGGGGCTTGCCGCCACGAAGAACATGGAGATATCCGCCCCGCAGATGCCGGTGTGTCTGCTTTTGACCCGCACCCACCTGGGTCCCGGCAGGTCCCGCCGGGGGATGTCACCGAAGGACACCGGCGACAGAGGGGAATAGTAGATAAACGGGAAGATGCCGGTAAGTGATTTGGTCAAAAGGATTTTCGGAACATTGACGTCGAAGTAGATGGATTTCATGATGGTCCTCGAATTTTATAACAGAGACAATCACATGGGGTGAGAGGGTGTGATGATGCAAATGTATGATCATCGTGCCCGAAAACATTGTAGAATCCGGGCCGTATTCCGTCAAGGATTTTCAGGGGCCGAAAGCGTTGGTATTCCGAAAAAACCTCCCTGACGTCTTGTCCATGTCGGCGGGTAGCGGTGCGTCAAATGATAGTCAATAAGAAAGCACAGTCTTTTTGTTACGGTCTATATGGATGAGTAAACACCAAAAAGCGGGATTTCATTATATCGAGCGTTATGTCGCGATACCGCCGTCAACGGAAAAAATTCATTGACAGACGTTGTTGCATCCTGCTATCATAACACGTAACATAGGATTCTCCGAGCCTCACCACCTGTCGATTTGATGTATTCAAGGTCCATGGTGGCTGGCCGATAGGGTATAACTGGAAACGGTTATGCCTCCCGTGTTTGGAAAGGAGGATTGTCGAGACGAGGGGATAGTCAATGACTTTTCATTGATGTATCTATGCATATCCTTGTGCCCTCCTGAATCTTTCCTTTCCGATCACATCATCTATCCGGGAACGTGCTCCAACATCGGGCGTGTTTGACCGCCGTCTCAGTCGACAGTCAAAGACTTTTCCGGCGGGGGATCCCTGTTTCGAAAAGAGGCACCTATACGCTGAAATTATTCATGCTGCAATATTTAGTACATTTATTAAAACAACAATATACTTATTGTATATAGCTTGACATTATTTTTTATAAAATATGGAGGATACCATGAGTACGAATGTCTTCATGCAGAGTGATGAAGTGAGTCGTCCGGGCGGAGATTTCGCCCTGTCAAAAAGCCCGACAACGGGGGAGGATATCGGCAGGTACGCACTTCATACTCCCGAAGATGTGAAGAAGGCGGTTATGAAGGCCCGGGAGGCGCAAAAGGGATGGGCCGAGCTTTCGGTCAAGGAGCGGGCCCGGGCGCTGTTCAAAATCAGGGACTACGTCATCGATAACGCAGAGGGGCTTGCCCAGATCATATACATGGACAACGGAAAGACCAGAACCGAGGCGATGGTCGCCGAGGTGTTCGGCACCGTGGCCCATATCGATTATCTGGCGAAAAACGCCAAACGGCTGCTCAAGGATTACAAGCTGAAAGCGTCGAACATCCTGCTCGCGTACAAGAAAAGTAAGATAATCCGGGTTCCCTATGGCGTAATCGGCATCATCTCGCCCTGGAATTATCCCTTTACCATCCCCATGGTTGAAATCGCCATGGCGCTGATGGCGGGGAATGCCGTAATTGTCAAAGTCGCCAGTGAAACCCTGGCCACCGGCAAGGCGATTGAATTATGCGTGAAGGCCGGCGGGCTGCCGGACGGCCTGTTTCACTATGTCAATCTGCCCGGTCGCGTGGCGGGAGACGCGTTTTTTGAGGCCGGGGTCGACAAGCTCTTTTTTACCGGGAGCGTCGGTGTCGGGAAGCATCTCATGGCAAAGGCCGCCGAGACACTGACTCCGGTATCCCTTGAGCTCGGCGGAAATGACCCGATGCTGGTATGCCCCGATGCCGATATCTATCGTGCCGCCGCCGGAGCCGTGTGGGCCGGGCTGACCAACTGCGGTCAGACGTGCGCGAGCGTGGAACGCATATACGTCCACAAGGACGTCTATGAGCCGTTTGTCGAAACCCTCTCCGAGATGGTGACTTCCCTCAGGGTGGGGCCGGATGAGGATTTCTCCACGGATATCTGTTCGATAACGACGAAGGATCAGATGGAGGTGGTGGAAAGACACATTCAGGACGCGGTCGAAAAGGGGGCGAGTATCCAGGCGCGGTCGAATCGTCCCGAGAACAGTTCCGGGAATTTCCTTTCCGCGGTGGTTCTCACCAACGTGAATCACGACATGATGGTGATGCGCGATGAGACCTTCGGGCCGGTCCTTGCGGTAATGAAGGTCGACGACATGGAAGAGGCTATCGAGCTGGCGAACGATTCCTATCTCGGATTAACGGCGTCGGTGTGGTCAAAAAGCAGAAAGAGGGCCATAGAGTATGCGCGTCGAATTCAGGCGGGCGTCATTATGGTCAACGATCATATGATGAGCAATGGACTGCCGGAAACACCCTGGGGCGGTTTTAAGGAGTCCGGAATCGGTCGGACTCATGGTGAGCTGGGATTCGCCGAAATGACCCAACCGGTATGTCTTGTGAATGATTATCTGGTCGGGGCGAAGCGGAACATGTGGTGGTTCCCCCAGGGGAAGAAAGTGTACGACGGTATCCTGGGCATGATGCATATGCTGTACTCGAAGAATATCCTTAAGCGGCTGGTGGGAATGATGAAGCTCAACAGGTTGTTTCTCCGGACGTTCACGAGAACGGACTGAGAGACGAGATAGAATATAATACGTTTACCATTACGGGCCGATACGGGATAAATCCGTATCGGCCTTTTTTTGGCCTTTGAAACGATGATAAGCCGGATATGGTCATTCGATCATTTTGAAAGTCGATTCGGTATACGTGTCATCAATGTTGGGCGTGCAGTGTTCCCCCTCCTTTTTCCGAAAGACGAGAAAAAACTGTTTTTTTTCTCATCGTATTCTGATAGGATGCACCTTGATTCTTCTGCTGGCTCTTCCCGAAATAAAACATGGATTCATGCGGCCTCTCGAGGGGTATGTACCAGGATAATGACCGAGAGATACCGTGTGGGAAGGACGATTGACCGGGCGGCCGGTAGTTTTGCAAGGGGCCGAAAACGGTCCTATGCGAAGCGGGTGGTCATGGTTCTTTATGCGATGACGTCAAAGTAGACAGGAGGAATGTGTATGGAACGAACCAATGTGGAAAGCTTTTTAAAAAAGGAGATCACCTTTCTGGGATTGGTGGCCTCGTTTGTGGCCATCAATATCGGCGGCGCGCTCTTTTCCCTGACAGTTGTGGCCGGAAGTAGCGCAGGCCCGTCGCTCCCCATCGCCATGCTAGTAGCCTCCGTCCCGGCCATACTGGCCCTGGTGCCCTACAGCATGTTCTCCACCGCCTGGCCCACGACCAGCTCCACCTATCGATATTCCCAGCTGCTCAGTCCGCCCCTGGCCTTCATCCACATGTTCACCCTGCTGTTGTGCATGCTCATCGGGGCGGAGCCGCTGTTCGCCCTGACATTCGGGGAATACTTCAACCTGCTGATGCCCGAGACCGCTCAGATCAATCCCGCCATCATCGGCATTATCGTGTTTACCCTATTTTATATCGTCAATCTGCTGGGCATCAAGTTCACCACGAGGCTCCAGATTTTTCTCTTTCTTACCATGATGGCGGCACTGGTGCTGTTTGTGATTTTTGGCATCGATGATGTAAAGACGGCCAATTTCTCGCCGTTGATGCCGAACGGAGCGATAGGCTTCGTGGGGGTTATCGGCATCCTCTTCACCTTCTGCGCCGGGGGTCTTTTCGTGATCGACCTGGGCGGCGAGGTGAAAAGAGCGGCCGCCACCTACCGCAGAGCCCTGATAACCGGCATGCTAACCGTCGTGATTATTTACGTGTTGATTCATGTCGTCACCGTCGGGGCGGTCAACTGGGAGGCCCTCAAGGAGCAGAGGACATTGATGAAGGTGGCGGAGAACTTCATGCCCGGATGGGCGGTGCTCTTTTTTATCATCGGCGGCGCCCTGGTGGCATGCGCCACAACCATCAACGGCATCTTTACCATCATCAGTCGGGGCATGATGGTCATCGCCGAGGAGGGGCTGTTCCCGGCGTTTCTGGGAAAGGTCAGCAAGCGGTTCGGCACCCCCCACTGGGCCCTGACCTTTATCTGGGCGGTCTGCTCTCTGTCGCTTTATATTCTTACGTCCCCGATGGCCAAAGAGATGGGTGGAAACCCGGTGTTTCTCTTCGGTGTAATAACAAACTTTGGCCTGATTATCTCCATCACGTTCGTCTGTATAGCCGGCGCCGTAGTTCCCTTTCAGATGAATAAAGTGTACGAAAAATCCGGTTTTAAAATATCCAAGAAGGTGGTGGCGTTCATCAGCGGGAGCGCCGTGTTTCTCAACGCCTTGATCTTGACATTACTATTGTTGGCATTGCAGAAAGCCATGGGGTATAAACCTGCAGTGATGCTGGGCGTGTTTGTGCTCATCGCGGTGATTACGTATTTAGTTTCTCGCTGGAATATGACCCGAAAGGGGCTGACACCGCCTGGAAAACCGACCATCCCCGATACGACCGAATAGCGACTGTATCAGACGGGCCGCTCCATGGAACAGGAGCGGCCGTCGCTTTGGAGAAAGACAATGAACGGACTATCCAGAATTATCGCGGCCCTGAAGCGGGAGATCCCGGATCGGGTGCCCCATCTTGAGCTGGCGTACAATGAGGGACCGATTCTCAACATCGCCCGGCACTTTACCGATGACCTCCCCTCCCTCGATTATTTTCAGCGGATGAATCCCGAGGACAAGATCAGGCTCTTCGAGGCCTTGCTTCTGGTAATCGAGCGGCTGGACGTGGACGGCCTGACGCTGCGCCTGTTTTCAGACGTCACCTTTATCGATGATCTCAGATATGTCGATGAGTGGGGGGTGACATACAAGCTCGATCCGAACGGCGAGGCCCTGGTGGTCAAGGGCGTTATCGAAAAAATGGAGGATCTCGACTCGTATCGTACCCCGGAGCCGAAGGAGACGGATCTTTTAGCACTCAGCTATTGCAACGCCCGGTTCAAGGGAGAGCGTGCGCTGGTGATGAGTCTCAGGTGTCCGTTCCGGTTGAGCTGGAATCTGGTGGGGGGAATGAACAAGCTTCTGGTGCTTTATCGAAGGAACCCGGAGATGGTTCATCGCATGGCCCGCATCGCCACCGATTACATTTTCAAGGAAATCGACCTGTCGGCGAAATTGGGCGCCGATGTCTTTTCCCTGGACGGCGACCTGGCGTTCGACAGCGGTACGTTCATGTCTCCCGACCAGTTCCGAGAGTTTCTCCTTCCCTATTATCGGGAGATCATCGATTACATTCATTCGAAGGATCTTTTGGTTTTCAAGCACTCCGACGGCAACGTGTGGGGGATCATCTATGACTGGATCGACGCGGGCTTCGAGGGCATTCATCCCTTCCAGCCCCAGTGCATGGATCTGGCCGAGTCCAAGGAAAAACTGGGAGATACGGTGTGCCTGATGGGGAATATCGACTGTATCGATACCCTGGTCAGCGGCTCGGAACAGGATGTGGAGGAAGAGGTGCGACAAGCCATCAAGACCGCTGGTCCCGGCGGGGGGTACATTCTGAGCTCTTCAAACACGATACATCCGGGCGTCAAGGCGGAGAATTATATCGCGATGGTGAAAGCCACCCATAAATACGGCGTCTATGACGGGGCGATACCCCGGACCGAGTAAGGGATTTCTCCGGTACGTGGTCTTCCTACCAATAATCAGGCGTAGGGGGGAGCATCATTACGATTCTGAAACGGAGCCGCTGTATCGATCGTACCGATCCGATCGGTCTGAGAGGCAGCATTGTTTTATTGACTATTTTTGTGATATATTAGATAAAAAGTATATAATAAATATATGAAGTGAGCTGACGAGGAACGGAGTCATGCCGAATAGTGCTTCCGGATGAGGGGTTGTATTGTTTTGCCGTGAACACTCTCGTAGATTTATATATCGTGTATCGAATCGCGTGACTTTGTTCAACTATGGACTCGACAACGGTTCGGCTTTTTTTATCCCTGAAGATTTATAAGGTTCGATGTCCATCACTCCAACCATACTCATCGTTGAAGACGATGAATCTTTTAACGCCTTACTGACCACAGTCCTGAAGGAAGAGGGCTTCCAGGTGTTCGGCGCCCATACCGGCGCCGAGGCCGTTTCCCTGTGTGATCAGGTCCAGCCGGATTTGATGCTTCTGGACATGCAACTTCCCGACATGAGCGGCATAGACGTGTTGACCACGACCCGGGAGTGGCCCGAGGCGCCCCATATCCTGGTCTTGACTGGACATGCGTCCATCGAAACCGCCATCCAATCGATGAAACTGGGAGCCGCCGATTACCTCACCAAACCCATCAACATAGAGGAGTTGATCCTGGCGATCAAAAAGAATCTCAGACATCTCCAACTGGTTCGGGAGGCGGAATTTCTCCGGGAGGTGGACCGGAAAAAATATAAATTCCACTACCTGGTGGGAAACTCGGAGAGGATGTCCGAGGTGTATCGGTTGGCGCTTTCGTCGGCACGATCCGATTCCAGCACAGTGCTCATCGAGGGGGAATCCGGCACCGGGAAGGAGTTCCTGGCCCGGTTCATACACAATCGCTCCGATCGCCAGAATGAATCTTTTGTGGAGATAAACTGCGCGGCGATACCGGAAAACCTGATTGAAACGGAGCTCTTTGGGTATGAGCCGGGTGCGTTTACAGACGCCAAGGTGCGAAAGAAGGGGCAGATTGAATTCGCTGCTGGCGGAACGCTCTTTCTCGATGAAATCGGGGAGCTTTCTTCTCAGCTCCAAGCGAAGCTTTTGAGGTTTCTCGATACCATGACCTATAAAAGGGTCGGCGGGACAAGAGACATTTCCATGGACGTGCGGGTGATCGCCGCCACAAACCGGAACCTCCAGCTTGCTGTGGAGCAGGGAAGCTTTAGAAGCGATCTCTACTTCCGCCTCAAGGTGATGCATATAACCCTGCCGAGCCTCAGGGAGCGACCCGAGGACATCGAACTGTTTGCCGCGGCCTTTTTGGAGGAGAGCGCGAAACGACTGAAAAAGCAGGTCAAGGGATTCGGTGACGGGGTCATAGAGCGGTTGATGGCCTACGGGTGGCCCGGCAACATTCGAGAGCTGAAGAATATTATCGAGAGTACGGTCATTGTCTGTGAGGGAACGACCGTTACCCTCAGGGACCTTGCTCTCAAGGTGCCTGCGGAAGACGGGCGCTCAAAGCTTGTGCCCGCGGAAATACCGGATTCAGGCGTGGATTATCGCTCGATCATCGATACCGTCTCCAGAAACCTCATTGAAACGGCGTTGGCCAGGGCCGGGGGAAACCGATCCCGGGCCGCACAGCTGCTTTCCATTCCGAGACAGGTGTTGATGTACCAGATGAAGAAGCTGGATATAGAAAGCCAGATGTAACGTTATTCCCGTATGAGAATCGAGTCTGTATGTAGAAGCCGGCACTCACCTTGTGAGGCCGGTTTTTTCATTGGTGTTTTTGTTCGTTTTGTGATACAAGGCGAAAAAGTTCTCATTATAATTCATTTTTGAGGTGATGTATGGATAATTATCTGGATATCGCCAACAGTCCGGGGATGTGGCTGGCATGTTCGGCGATTATTGTTGTGGTCTTTTTCCAGGCGGTTCGACTGACGGTTATATCATTACGTGCGGGACAAGAAATCGGTATGACCAAGCAACAATTGATGAGCGCGTTTCGGTCCGGCTTTACCACCGCACTGGTGCCCTCCATCGCCATCCTCCTGGGGCTGGCGCTTCTGATACCGAGGCTGGGGCTGCCCTTTCCCTGGATGCGGCTCTCGGTGATTGGTTCGGTGACCTATGAGCTGATGGCCGCCGGGTTTGCGGCCAGCGAGCTGGGCCTGGAGGGGCTTACGGGGGATTTCGACGCCGTCGCGTTTACCACTGCCGTCTGGGTCATGTCCATGGGAGCCATTGTGGGGCTGGTCGTGGTGGCCTTTTTTACCCCCAAAATCAAGAGTCTCAAGGATAAAGTGGCCGGGGGCGACGAGGGGTGGATGAAGGTCATGACCGCCGCCGCGTTTTTCGGAGCGGTGGGATACATGGTCGCCCAGCCGGTGGGAAAGATACTCGAGCGGCCGATCGCGAAGGCGACAATGATGGCGAATGCGTCGCCGTTGATGGCGCTCCTGGGTGGATTTTTCTGTATGGCGCTTCTGGGTATCATTATCCAGGTGGGCAAGCAGAACTGGCTCAAGGAGTGGGCCCTGGCCCTGGCGATCATCGGTGGCATGGCCGTCGCAGGCCTCGCCTTTTACTGGTTTGGAATCGGCGCGGGGGTATAAATAATGACTGATAAAACACAGATATTTCAGGAGCGTTTTCTCAATCCGGTCAAAAAGGCCGGTATGGTGACGATCATCATCGCCATGTTCTGCCTGTTTCTGCCGGGATTATATCTCTATTTCTTCCATGGTCTCCTCCCGCCGTTCGGCCCCTTCATCAAAGCGTTGATCGCCGTCTGGTCGTTCATGATAGTCATGGGGATTTTGGAGCCCATCGTCTATTACCCGATCCTCGGCTTCGGGGGTACCTACATGTCCTTCCTGGTGGGCAACATCCTGAACCTCAGGGTACCGGTATCCGCCACCGCACAGCAGGTGGTGGGAACCAGCGAGGGGACACCCGAGGCGGAGGTTGTCTCCACCATCGGCATCGCCGGCTCCATCATCGCAAGCGAGTTGGTGATGATCGTGGGAATCCTTGCGTTGCTCCCCCTGATAAACAGGATATCCGAGGCCACACTGGCGGCGGGGGATCCCGGTGCGCAGGTGTCGATGGGACTCATCGCCTTGGGAAAGGCCCTGGACCAGGTGCTGCCGGCGCTCTTCGGCGCGCTGGGCGGCGTATTCCTGTTCCGCGTTCCCAAGCTGGGCATCGTGCCGCTGGGTCTCGGATTTATCATCGCATTTATCAAAAGCGATCTCCCCTATTCGATCGTCATTCCGCTGATGGTCATTATTTCCATCCTTGCTGCGAGGATCATGTATAAGAAGGGCTGGGTCAAGGGCGAGGGGATGATGTAATAAAAGGAGGTTCTTGTGAGCTATCAGGAGGCATTTGCCGCAGTTGAGAAGAACGAGGAGTACATCGTCGAGCTTTTAAGAAAGCTGATCGCCGTGGACACCTCCGTCCCTCCAGGGGAAAACTACGAAGCGCTTATCGATCTGCTGGAGCCGGAATTTAAAAAATTCGGGTTCACAAACGAGCGGGTCGTCATGCCGGAAGACAAGGTGGCCCAGATGCCCTGGGACCTCTCAGGGCCTCGAACCAACCTGGTATCCACCCTCAAGGTGGGGGACAAACCGTTGGCGTCGGCCTATTCCCACATGGACGTGGTGCCGATACTCGACCAGGAATGGACCCAGGATCCCTTCGGCGGGGCGATCGTCGACGGCAAGCTCTACGGCAGGGGCACGGTGGATATGAAATACGCCTTTGCGTGTTTTTTGGGGGCCATGAAGGTGATCAACGAGATGGGCCTGGAACCGAATTACAGCCTCAATTTTCTCTCCTGCACCGATGAGGAGCTGGGGGTCTATCCCGGCGCCCGATATCTTGCAGAGAAGGGGTATTTTTCTCCGCACCTGTTATGGCTGGAGCTGGGGGCGATGGAGCCGATTATCACTATCGGCGCCGCGGGATCGATCCGCGTAGACGTCAAGGCGGTGGGCAAGAGCTGTCATTCCGGCATGAACTACCTGGGCATCAACGCCATTGAGGAGCTTATCCCGGTGCTCAATGAGCTGATCGGCCTGAAACAGGAGTCGGAGAAGCGGCTCTCCCGCATACCCACGTTTCCCCTGCCGGGAAATCCCTACGACAAGATGACCCCGATGTTCAACCTGAATATCATCAAGGCCGGGACAAAGGAGAATATTGTTCCCGAGGAGTGCGAGCTGACCATCAACCGGAGATACATCATCGATGAGGTATATGATGATGTCATCAAAGAGATCGAGGACGCCATCGCCCGGGGGAAGGAGAAGTCGAAGCTCCTGGACATCAAGGTGAACGTGGTGCACTCGTATCCCCCGGTGGAAGTCAACCCGGAGAGCTTCGCCATCAAGAAGATACAGGAGGCCATGAAGGCGGCTCAGGGGTATGAGTACTTCCTGCTGGGGGGGATCAGTGGCTCCACCGATCTCGGTTTCGTATCGGCCCACTTCGACCACAAGATCGACGTGGCCGGGTTCGGCGTCATCCGGGCGGCGAATATCCTCGCCCACGCCGCGGACGAGCATGTGTATATCGAGGATCTGCTGAGCATGACAAAGATCCTGGTGCATTACATCTGTTTTTAACACCCGGTTTTAAAAACTTTTTTCACAACGACCCGGGGGACGGTATGGTCCCCCGGGTTTTTTACCCCGCATCGTGACCATCCGGCGTTTCCCTACAGTAATCAATGACATGGCGCACCCCGCCCGCGGCGATTGAGCGGGCAGGGTAAAGTTGGGTCTCCGTTGACTTATAAAGTTATTACTCATTTTTTTCTTGACATTAGCAATAATTTGTATTTATGATAGCTCATCATTTGGCTCGATACCGAGCTTCTTCCCTCGGTGAGGCAGGCAATGAACCGATCATATGCCATACGCACATGCATCGCGATTCTGGCGGCTGTTCTGACCATCATTTCCGGACACTCATACCGCTCATACGCCGTCGACTGGGACGGCGGCGGGATCGATACCGTCTATCGCATGGATGTCAAAGCCCAGCGGATCTACGGAGACGCCGCGGAAACCACTCTGGACGTGGACGACGACCGGAAGTGGAATGTCCTGTATAATGAGACACTGGATCTCAAACTCAATCACAAAACAGACGGCGGTTTATCAGTTACCGGGGGTGTTAGTTTCAGACACACCGACGACAAAATCCTGATGACCAGAAATAAACATTTCGACATCCCGTCGGGAAACCTTAAAGTCAGTGGCGAGAGATGGTTCCTGGACCTGGGAAAGATATCCGCAACGTTTACTAATCACATTTTCCAAAACTCCTTTTTAGGAATCAAGGGGGAGTACAGCAACCCGGCGGGATCGAAGCTGATGCTCCTGGGGGGCGTCAACCGGGACAGCACCGTAGACAGATACGTACGGGCCTTCGGCGGCGTGCGGCTTTACGTCATTGCCGACCCCCGGCTGAAGCTGGGGGCGTCGTATGTTCACACGGAGATTACCAAGCTCTATTATGATTCCGACGAAACAGCGTATCGAAATGATGTGTTCTCTGTTGATGGGACGCTTTCTTTCCATAATGAACGGCTGGTGCTGGATGGTGAGATGGCGATGAGCTTCTACCTTGACGACATGCGTAATCCCCGCTCGGAGACGGTTCGGGATACGGCCCTTTGGGCGAACTTCTACTTTGAGCCTCTCAGGAATGAGCTCGGGATAATGCTTCGCGGTGAATATGTGGAGCCCGGTTTTGTTTCGACAATGGGCACGAGTGTCATCATGCGAAAGATGGCGGCGGTGGCTTTTGGCTATCAACCATCGGATCGATGGCTTTGCATGAGCTACTATCGTCTGTACCGCACCGGACCGGCCGATGCCCCGTCTGACTCCTATTCCGTCTATCATACAGATTTCGGATTGGTAATTCAATGCGAGATTCCACATTTCATCGATCCCGATTCGGACTTTACAGCTATGCTCGATATTTACTATCACGATGAAAGTGACACGAATGACCCCAAGAGCGTCAACAAGGAAACCTTGACCCTGATTCTCACCGCCGGCTATGATCTGGAGCACACCGATTATGAAGTCATATATACATATGAACAGATTCTGAACCACCTGTCCGACGGCATCGATTCAGAGACACACGATGTGAATTGCTCATGGAGCTATAAAAACACGGCATTCGGCCTCGATTATAAAATAGGGTGTGGGATGAATATGGAGTACAAAACCCGCCTTTGGCCGAATTCAACAAACACAGTAAACGATTTTGAACTGGGAGCGAGCTTTGGTGGAGAGGTGGTCTTCCGCAGATTGTACCCCCGCGAAATGACATTAGAGATCGAATGCTCCGGTACTGTATGGGATTACGGGGAAAAGGCGAATGTTCGGGATGGAGAAATGGTATTAAGGTTGACCAAAGTGCTGGTGAAACGAAGGGATCTGACGGCATCGATCGCCCTGGAATACACTGCGAACCACACATGGACCAGCGACGGTTCGGGTCGTTATGGCGAAAAGATCGGTATGATGTCATTCAACATGGAGTTCTAAAATGATGAGTATTTTAATAAAACAAAGATTTCGAAAAACGGCCGCAGTGACGGCACTTCTTGTTGTGATGTTTCTTGTCGCTGGATTTTCCTTAGCGTGGACCCCGGACGAAAACACTTCGGCCTCGGCGGAGATCCCGGACGAAGATGATGTAACCCCACCAGAACCCAAGTACAAAGACATTCCTGCCCGGGTTTGCGGCGAACCCAACGAACCTAAGGACGTCGTGTCGGTGAGTAAGTCCGGGGGGGATTGGGAAGATCTCTTTTGCCAGGATAGAGTATGGGGCGGGGAAAGTCTGGTGGGTGGCGGAGAGGGCGGGAAGAGCGGGGACAAGATATTTACCGGACCGGGTGGGAGTAGAGTCTCCCTGAGATGCAGGAAAACCGACACTCTTATCAGTCTATCCCACATGAGTTGGATTGAGATCAAGAAGCTCGCTAAGAAAACCGAGATTGATAAGGAAACAGCTAATGAAAAGAAAACAGCGGTGACGGAGCTGAAGCTGTATCGGGGAACTGTGGATATAAAAATAGGCAAAATCAAAAAAAGTGATATATCCACGGATCCGGATAACAGAAAATCCGGGATGCCCACAGAGTTGGTTGTAACCCTTGATAATCCGAAGAACAGGAAAAAATTCAACACAACGGTGAAGTATGTCTTGGAGGACGACTCCAAGAAGCCCGCCTCGCCCGAAGATGAAGTGCCTGCGGTGACGCTACCGGTGGGTAATTATGGTGAGGTCAAAGTGAAATTCGAAAAGGAAACCGAGGGACACGTGTCGTTCACATTGATAGAGCACCCGGGCAAGGATGATACGCTCGAGATGAAGATTTACGTGAGGAAAGAGGATACGGATTGAAGAAGAGAGATACAACAGCCAGTGAAACCGAAGAGGGATACGAAACGGCCGCCTTCCGGCTGACCGACAGGGACACGGGTCTTTCCCTTTCCTAACCGAGAGAACCGATACTCTTTATACGATACATGGTTTTCCCCCGATGAAGGAGATGCACGGTGCGGGGGGCCGGTTATTCCGACACCGGCGGTCATTAGAATCGACAGGCGGGGGATATGACAGGATGACATGTAACGCGAGGTTTAAAAATGATACGTATGATAACAAAGAAGAGATTTCTGAAGACGGCCGCAGGAGCGGTGCTTTTGATCATTATGTGTTTTATCGCCGGGATTTCCTTTTCGAAGGATGATGAAAATAATGCCAAATCATATTCGGTCAGCATTGAAGATATCTCCGGTGTTGTGTATGTGCAATATTCAGAGAAGAATGATTTAATAAAACTAAATTCCAAGGAGAATAAGATAACGAGAGGCGACCGCTTGTTTGTAACAAAGGGTGGAAAGATCACCCTGATATTTAAAGAGAAAAAAAAGAAAGAAAGCGACATCTTCATCACCAGAATCACTTTGTTTTCCGAGAGTGAACTGGAGATCAAGGAGCTCTCTGTAAAAACCAAGCCTGTAGAGGAAACCATAGATGGAAAAGAAACAGCGGTGACGGAGCTGGTTCTTTATAAGGGAAGTGTCGAAATAGTAAAAGGCGGCATGCCCGCGATAATAGGTGTAAGTCTTGATCCCAAAGAGGAAGATAGGCAGTTAAACGTGACGGTGAGTCACGTTGACGAGGGAGATTCCTCGTCCGGAGGTGCAGGAGAGGGTTCCTCGTCCGGAGATGCCGGAGTAGGCGCCTCGTCCGGAGGTGCAGGAGAGGGTTCCTCGTCCGGAGATGCGGGAGAAGGCTCCTCATCTGGAGATGCCGAAGAAGGCGCCTCACCCGGAGATGCCGCAGGAGGCCTCTGGAAAGGAACTGTTTCGTTGTTGACAGACGAAGACAAAAAAGACAAAGTCGAAGTAAGAATCGAAGGGGAGGCCGAGGAACACGTAACTTTTTCTCTGGAGGAGTCGTCGTACACGTTCGATACACTCAAGATAGTGTTTGGTAAGCAGAAGGATGAAACGACCCTCGACAGCAGAGGGGGAGCCGGAGGGGGAGAACTGGGAAAAAGTAAAGGGAGTCCGCAGTCTCCGGAGAAGATCGCTTCGGAACCACCGGGGGAGATCGCAGATTCATTTATCGGCAAGTTCATCGATGCCGTGGAGAATGGTAGAGAGACGGCCCTTTTTGGGATGATCGACCTCGACTACAGCGGCATCGGCGGCAGCCGGAACGGCCTTGTGGATATGGTGCGGGAATACTCCGACACATTGAGTATTAATTGGAGCATTGAAAGCAGCAATCGGACGGATGGCACGATTGTCGCCAGGATATCCTGGAGCAGCTCTGCCGGGAAGTCCGGGACAACCACCTTCTGGATGACCGACACAGACAGGCCTACCCTTACTCATGCTGATGGGGAGTGGTTTTTTTAATGCGGCGTGTGGTTTCCGTCTCGGTGTGATCTCTTGAGGCGGCGTCACTAACCTCTAACCTTGGCGGTTCCGTGTCGGTTCGCTTCGACAACACGATCGACGTGGCCGGGTTCGGCGTGGTCAGGGCGGCGAGAGTCCCCGCCTATGCCGCATGTGAGGATGTGTCTATCGAGACACTGCCGGGCATGACGAAGATGGCGGCGCACTCCATCTATTTATAGCATTCGCTTCCGATATCGCGTCTCGTGATCCGGGGGATGGTTCAGCGTCCGGATCTTTTTTATGAAGCGATTCGGGGGACGGTTTGGCTCCCCAGGTCTTTTTCATCACGCAAAGAGGAAAACGGTTCGGTCCTCCGGGTTTTCCCCCACCGCGAGTGTATCGCCTGAGTCCTGGAACTCCACCCGGGGTACCAAAATGTCTCCAACGGCGTCCTCATCGATCTTCACCTCGAAGTTATTCCGCATCGTGGATCACCCGGCGGTCTCCCGCATGAATCGGAGACAAATTAAAAACTGTATAAAACCATAATCCGACCGCTCAATCGTCCGGGAGAGGTAAGGCGAGGCCGTCGTTTCCATCGATCGCGACCGCCCACTTTCCGGTTGACAAGATCGGCTCCTTCTCTCCATAATGAAGCCCTGCTCTCATGGGTGATGCAGTGGGACAATGAGCCGATCGTATACTATATATATTTACATCGTGATGTTGGGGGTGTTCCTTGTTGTCGCCTCCGGGCACGCGTACGCCGTGGACTGGGACGGCGGGGGGATAGACGCCGTATATCGTGCGGAGATGTACGCCCAGCGGATGTACGGAAATCGTGCGGTCACCTCAATCGATGTGGACGACGACCGGAAGTGGAACGTCCTGTATGCCGAGCGCCTGAGCCTGAGTCTTTCCCATGCCACGGGCGGCGGTATTGAGGTTTCCGGGTTTATCGATGTCCGTCACACCGACGACAGAACCCTCATGATCGGCGATGAGCACGTCCGCCTGCTCGCGGGCACCGTCTCCGTTTCCGGCGAGGGGTGGTCCCTGGAGCTGGGGGATACCGCCGCATCGTTCACCAATTACACCTTCAATCGCGGCTTCTTCGGCGTTCGGGGGAAGTACGTTCATCCTTCCGGCCTGGAGCTGATCCTGTTGGGGGGTGTCAATCGGGACGGCCGCCTGGTCAGGTATGAGCGGGCCTTCGGTGGAGCACGGCTGGTGGCCGCCCCCGGACCCTGGGCGACGCTTGCTGCGTCGTACGTGCACGCGGAGATCACCAAGCTCTTTTATGATTCAACGGAAACCGCGTATCGAAACGATGTCTTCTCCATCGATGGGAGGTTTTCTTTCTGTGACGATCGGGTTGTGCTGGCCGGAGAGGGGGCGATGAGCTTGTATCATAACGACATGCGAAACCCCCGCTTGGAGACGGTTAGGGATACGGCCGTCTGGGCGGCCCTCTCCCTGGAGCCGGTTCAAGACGATCTCTCACTTCTTTTCGCCTATGAATATGTGGAGCCGGGTTTTCGTGCGGTGATGGGCACGCACGCCGTCGATCGGGAGACGGCGGCGGCGGGCTTCGACTATCGACCGAATGATCGGTGGCGCTGCATGGGGTACTGGCGCTTTTATCGCGACGGGCTGACCGGGGCGTCCCCGGTATCCTTTTCCACCCATCATATCGAAACAGAATGGGTGGTGGAATACCTGCCCCGGATCGGTACAGGCGGCGGGCGTCCCGGTCCGGTTTTCACGGCGGGTGTGTACTATCTCGACGCGCGCGCCACTGACGACCCGAAGAGCGTCGATGAGGAGACCTTCCGCCTGACCCTCGGCGCCGACTGCGACCGGGAGCACACCGAGTACGGGATCGAATATGTATATGAACACATCTCAAATCACATCACCGACGGCGTCGATCGGGAGAACCACGCCGTGGAATGCTCATGGAGCCATCACCACACGGCCTTCGGTTTTGATTATCGGATCGGGTGTGCAATGAGTGCGGGATACGAAATTCAGGGAGGCCCGTATCCGACGACCGATTTTAAGCTGGGTGCGGATGTTTGGGGAGAGGTGGTCTGCCGCAGGTTTTCCCCGTACGACACAACGCTCCTGGTTACCTGTTCCGGGTGTGTGGAGGATCGCCGGGAGCGGGCGAACGTCCGGCGGGGGGAGCTGTTCCTGATGCTTAGCCAGGTGCTGGTAAAGAAAGACGGTCTGACGGCATGGATCGCCCTGGAATACGAGGCGACCCACGATCGGGCCAGCGACGGCTCGGATCGATACGGTGAGAGGATCGGGAGAATGTCAATTAATATGGAGTTTTGAACATGATACGTATCATAACGACGCGGAGATTTTTAAAGACGACCGTGGGGGCGGCGCTTTTTGTTATGGTGTGTTTCGTCGCCGGTTTTTCCTCCTTGGGAGAGGAATCCCGGTCCGTTCCGGCCCGAGCCGTGGAGCTTTCCGGCTCTGTCAAGGTGAACTATGCTGGAGAGAATATCTGGAGAGAGCTCTTTCGCATGGAGAGGGTGCGGGACGCCGACCGCGTATTCACCGGGCCGGACGGTGAGGTTTCCCTGAAGTGCAAGGACGACACCCTCATCACTCTGTCTCCCATGAGCGGGGTGGAGATAGAGGAGCTTTCTGTGGTGACCCGGGACGGGGAGGAAACGGCGGTGACGGCGGTGATTCTTACCCAGGGGAGGGTGGACATAACCGCTCCCGCATCCGACCGGTACGAAAGCGAGATCACCCTCGCGGCGCCCGGCCTCCGCCTCGCATCTAAAGGCGACGGGCGCGCCTTCTCCGCGGCGGTGGAGTACGTCCCGGAGACCGAAGCCGTCGGCGTCGATTGGAGCGGAGGGGACGGGATCATGACGGTGTCGGTGGAGCATCCCGGTACCATCGAGATGACGTTTGGGGCGGACACCGCGGGGAACGTATCGTTCTCCCGGGAGGCGTCCCCGGATTCAGGGGAAGATTCGATTGTGCTGACGGTCGCCGTGCGCCCGATGGATGCGTCGATCGATGCGGTTATCGATCGGATCGTCATTGGGGATGATGGTCGGGTTATTCTTTCCGGAAGGACCGCCGGAAGCGGCGTTTCGATTTTCACAGGTGAAGGGGGGACGATTCCCGTCGAAGGCGAGGAGGGATCCTGGACCGCGGAACTGGTGTTCGAGGGCGGGGAATCCTTCTCGCCTGGGCCGATCGCCCTGGGATCTCCGGGAGATATGCCCGATATCCCCACCGGGGGGGAGAGAGAGGGCACCGAGACCTTTCGGGGGAGCGAAAAGCGCCCGAACTCTTCCTTCGAAGGGGAGCCGGGGCCTCCGATTGAAAGGAGAGACGTCTCGAGGATCGCCCGATCGTTTCTGGAGGACTTCATAGACGCCGTGGAGGAGGGTGATACGACGGCTCTTTCGGGTCTGATCGATTTTTCCTACAGCGGCATCGGCGGCAGTCGGTATGGTCTTATAGATATGGTGCGGGAATACTTTGAAACCGCCGATTTTTTGAGGATTACCTGGTCATTTGTGAGTATTGATCAGACGGAGGATACAATTATCACCACGATCTCCTGGAGCAGCTCTGCCGGTACGTCCGGAGTGAGCACCTTCTGGCTGTCCGACGGAGACAACCCCTCCCTTTCCCACGCCGAAGGGGACTGGTTTTTTTAATACGGCCGGTTATTTCCTTTCGGTTTCCCGGTGTGCGGTGCGGAGAGGCGTATATTCCGATGCCTGTACGGTCATGCCATACGTGAATACCCATCACGTTGGTCGGATTATCTCCGTGCATAGTATGCAATCGAGCATTCGCCGCGATAAAGCCGTTTTGTTATCATCCTAAACAAACATCTTCTCCGTGTAGTCTGTGCGGGGTACCCTCAGAAAGGAAAACTTCTCTGGTACGTCCTCATTCGGTGGTTGTAGGTGGGGAGGAGCCGAAGGGGTGGTACGCACACTGTTTTAGGTCATTGGAGAGATTTCCTGAGAACTATGACAAAGAGTGGAAAAATCGTGTGAAAATTCGTATAATTAATGTTATGACATATTCCGTGTGAAGGTAAGTTTTCCAAATTCCAACTGATGCCCCTGTAAATATTATATTGTATGATAATGAATCAATAAGAATATTATGAACAAAGAAATCAGCATCCTCCTTGAACCGGGAATGGCCAAGCAGTACCTTGATATTGCCGAGGTGATGATCGTGGTTCTGGACAGGGACGGGAAGGTGGTCCTGATAAACCGCAAGGGGGCATACATCCTGGAGTGGGACCAGGAGGACCTCATTGGAAGGGACTGGTTTACAACCTGCCTGACGGACCGGGAAAGGAACGAAGTCCGAACTGTTTTTGAGGAGATCGTCTCGGGATCGTCGGATTTCAAGAAGCAATTCGAAAGCATGGTGGTCACCAAAAACGGTGAACAGCGTCTCATATCCTGGCACAACAAGATACTCAGAGATTCCTTCGGCGCCGTTATCGGCACCCTCAGCTCCGGAGAGGACATTACCGAGAAACGAAGGGTGGAAAAAGAGCGGGAGCTTCTTTTTAATCATTCAGTGGATATGCTCTGCATCGCCGGTTTCGACGGGTATTTCAAACAGGTGAATCCCGCCTTTTCCCGGCAGTTGGGATGGACCGAAGAGGAATTGCTGTCCAGACCCTGGCTTTCCTTTGTTTATCCGGATGACCAGGACAAAACGATTCGCGTCGGTCAGGCCCTTCAAAAAGGTGATGTTATCAAAGACTTTCAGAACCGGTATACCGTAAAGGACGGTGGATGGCGGTGGATTTCATGGAATTCCTATCCGTTGCCCGACGAACAGCTCATCTTCGCCGTTGCCCGGGACATTACCGATATGCGGCTTGCCGAGCGGGAACTTCATAAAAGCGAGGAACGCTTCCATACAATGGCCAGGGTCATTCCGGTGATTTTCGGGATGTATTCTTCCCCGATTCAGAAGATCTTATATATCAGCGATGCATTTGAGCACATATACGGTGTTTCGGCGGAGGAGTTGTATAATGACGTCACGATTTGGTTTGAGATGATTCACGAGGAAGATCGTGAGCGGGTCGGCCGGATATTTGTGGAACACATCGACGAAGAATTTGAATTGGAATATCGCATTGTGCGGCGTGACGGCGGGATTCGCTGGATACACAATCATATCTATCCACTCAAAGAGGAAGGAGAGATCTCTCGGGTTGTCTGGTTCGGGAACGACATTACCGAAAGAGTGCTGGCCGATGAGGAGCTTCGTGCGTCGGAACGGAACTACCGGGAGATATTCAACGCGGGTAACGACGCCATGTTCATCCATGACGCCGATACCGGGGAAATATTTGATGTGAACCGCGCAACATGCGATCTCATCGGATTTACCCGGGAAGAAGTCCTGCAAATGAGTGTGGGTGGATTCAGCCCGGGCAATTATCCATATTCAGACAAAGAGGCGCTGGAATGGATTCACCGGGCGCGGGATGAGGGGCCGCAACACTTTGAATGGAGGGGCAAAACCCAATCCGGGGATCCGCTCTGGGTCGAGGTGGATCTCAAAAAGGCGATGATCGGTGGGCGGGAACGGGTCCTGTCGGTGACGCGGGACATCACCGATCGAAAAAAAGCGGAGGAAAAGCTCGCCAAAAGCGAGACGACGCTCAGGAGCATTCTCCAGGTTTCTCCCGTCGGTATCGGACTGGTGAAGGATCGGGTGATTCAATGGGTCAACGAGCAATTCTGCGATATGCTGGGGTACACGTCCGAGGAACTTCTGGGGCGGAATGCCCGAATGGTGTATGAAAGCGATGAAGAATTTAATTATGTTGGGAAGGAAAAATACGATCAGATAGCGAACTTCGGCAAGGGATCGGTGGAGACCCGATTGGTGAAGAAAGACGGCACGGCAATCGATGTCCTGCTGACCTCGTCTCCTTTTGATCCCGGTGACATTGAGAGCGGCGTGACGTTTACGGCCCTTGATATTACGGAGCGAAAACAGGCGGAGGCAGATCTCCTCAGGGCGCAGACGCTCCTTCGCTCGGTCATCGATCAGTCTCCGGTTCCCATAATGATAGCCGAGACAGACGGCACCCTCTTTGCCACAAACGACGCATGCCGAAAAATTCTGAAAGTGGATGATGTGCCGGACATCATGCCGGGCGTAAACATCTTCAATCTCGCCCGGTCCTGGACGGACTATGATGAACAGGGAAATGTTATACCGGTTGCGGAGCTTCATCTGGCCCGGGCGTTGAATGGGATCACAACTCCGGGTGAGGAGATCCGGGTGGTTAGAAAGGACGGTACCGAGCGCTGGGGAATGGTTCACGGCGTGCCCATCTATGATGGAAAGGGCGCAATCGTGGCGGGATTGGTCATCTTTCCCGACATCACCCAGGAAAAGATCGCGGAACAGGCACTGCTGGAAAGCGAAAGCAAGTTCCGCTCTCTGTTTGAGACGTCCATGGACGTTATTTCCATTACGACGGTGAACGGAAAATTTATTGATATCAATCCGGCCGGTGAGGAGGTTTTCGGATATACCCGGGAGGAGCTGCTCAACCTTGACCTGAGTGAGCTGTACTATAATCCGGAGGACAGAAAGAGATTTCAGGAGCTGATTCATGCGAAGGAGACGCTGAAGGACTTCGATGTGGTCATGAAGAAAAAAGATGGGACGCCGATAGATTGTCTGATAACCTCCCGGATTATGAAAGACGACATGGCAAATGTGTACGCATATCAAAACATTATAAAGGACATCAGTGACCGAAAAAAGCTTGAAGAACGGCTTCTGCATGCCCAGAAATTGGAGGCCATCGGCACCCTGGCCGGAGGCATCGCCCATGACTTTAATAACATCCTCACCACGATTCTCGGATACGCATCACTCCTCAAGAGCAAGGTGACTTCCGACGGAGACCTCTACGACGGCCTGGAGGTGATCGAGGAGTCGTCGTATCGTGCGGCGGACCTGACGGGTCAACTGCTGGCGTTTTCTAGAAAGGGGAGACTCGAAAAGAGGGTGGTCAGTATAAACATGTTGGTTATCGAGGTGTACAACCTGATCACAAAGACCTTCGACAAATCCATTGAAATCGAGCTCAAGACGGACAACGACCTGAATCCCATACAGGCGGATGAATCACAGATCAGCCAGTTGATTATGAACCTGGTGATCAATGCCCGGGACGCCATGCCCGAAGGAGGGAAGCTGACCATTACAACCGAACAGGTCGAGATTACTTCGAAACGCCCGGGAACGGCGGACCTGGAGCCGGACACCTACGCCCACATCATGGTCCGGGATACCGGGAAGGGTATGGATGAATACACAAAGGGCCGTATTTTCGAACCCTATTTCAGCACGAGGAAGGAAGTCGGGGGCACCGGCCTGGGTATGAGCGTCGTATACGGCATCGTGACCGGTCACGGCGGACAGATTACCGTCGCAAGCACGGAGGGCGAGGGTACCGAGATACACGTGTACCTGCCGGTGTCGGAGGACGCCAAACTGGAATTTAAAAAGAAAGCCGAATTGACGAAGATTACGGGCAAAGAGAGAGTATTGGTAATCGACGATGAAGAAAAAATCTTGAAGCTGCTTAAGAATATCCTGGAGGATGCGGGATATCAGGTATATACCGCTTCGTCGGGTCGGGAGGGCCTGGAACTGTTCACGAGAGAGGACATCGACATCGATCTTGTCATACTGGATATCATCATGCCCGAGATGAAGGGGGACGAGGTCATGGATAAGATCAGGGAGTTGTCTCCGGGTGTCAGGGTGCTGCTTGCCAGCGGGTACAGTGATCGCGATCAGCACATGAAGCTTCTGGAGTACGACGGCGTCGAGTTTGTCGGGAAGCCCTTCTTGGCCGAAAAACTCCTCTCCAAGGTGCGGGAATCCCTCGATCGAGGCGGCACGACGGACTCCGTTTGGAAGTCCTGAGCGGGGATCAGAGCCGGAGTCATCATGAAGTCCATCGGAAGTGAAAGATGTTTTATGTTCAGCCGGTTATACTGACGCATCCGTTCGAATACGTCAATAGCAAAACCGTATTTTAAAATGAAACACCCCTCAAAGGATGAGTATGAAGAACTATATGCCTCTTGTCATGTCGATCGTGTTGATCGGACTTATTGTGTTTTTAAGCATTCTCAGGCTTGGCGGGATATCCTTCCATGTCGCCTCCCTGAACGCCGATATCTTCTTTTCCATCCTCTATATCGCGTGGATACTGGTGGAAATGGGGGTGTCGAAGCGTGAGACGACCCAGGGCGATCGGACGAGGGATTACGGCACGTGCCTCTTATATGCCGTCGGCCAGGCGGTGCTGTTTCTTTCGGCCCTCTTGTATGCGCCCATTACGGAGTCGCTGACCCTCCCGCATGCGTTGGGTCTGGTGATATTTGTATCGGGAGTTTCCTTTCGCCAGTGGGCGATACGGAAACTGGGGAGATACTATTCCCATATCGTCAGAGAGGTGGAGGATCACCGGATCGTGAAATCGGGACCGTACCGGATCGTGAGACATCCGGCGTATCTGGGGATGATCGTCGCGAATATCGGGGTTGTAGTCTTCTTTTTCAACCTGGTGACACTCGCCCTTTTCCTCTTTCTTCTGACGCCGGCCATCATCCTCAGAATACTCATCGAAGAGCGGACGCTGTATCGGATGGACGGGTATGAAGCCTATGCGGTGGAGAAAAAGCGGCTGGTGCCGGGGATCTGGTAGAGGTGCCCGTCGTACAAACGATTCACAATGAACCGGAAGGGGTTGGCGGCGCGGCGGGTTATTATTGAGCTAATCTGTAAACTATAGAGTTTCTTAAGCTATAAATGAGCGCCCTTCTTCAGATTGCAGACATGGCATAAGAGTTGGATGTTTTCCGCGGTATTCGCACCGCCCTTTGAAAATGGGATTATGTGGTCGAATTCCAGACCTACATCACTATTGCAGATTACACATCGTCCCCCATCACGATGGTAAACGGCAACTTTGACATCCTGGGGTATGTGACGTGATCGTTCTCGTTCATTTTTATGTGCAACGAGGAAATTGTTTTTTCTGACAAGATACAATAATAATTCAAAAGTGATTTCCGGCTCTTTGACTCGATAATGTCCCCTGCCGGTACCTTGACGGTCTATGAAAATATGTTCGCCGTCATACGAGAGATTAAAAACACTCTTTAATGTAAATTTAAAACTTTTTTTTGTGCCGATAAAATATACTTTGCTGTTGGTAATCACCATTGTTCCATACAAGGAAGATTGTTGCCCCGGTGTTTTCTTGAAATGGCATTTTTCGGAAGAGTGAGCCAGTTCTGTGCTTTCCAACATGACGGGAACGTCATTGATGCCGGGTAAATCTCCTTCTCGGATATTTTGGAGCTGTTTGATTGTCTTTATTTCGCTATAGAAGTCATTCTTTACGTCGTCAGGCATGTTAAAGAGACGCACTACTCTTTTTATAGTGTTTTCCTCTTTTTTATCCAATTCTCCATCCTGTTTTGCGAATACGATCAGTTTCTTAATAAATTCTCTTGCTTCATCCTGAACTGACTCAACAGCCTCCTTCCATGACAGACTGTATGACTCTGCAACCTCTTTAAGCGCCTTGAGATTTTCCTCGTCGAACTCATCCTGTGAGATTTTATCGAGAAATGTATCTGCGAACATTTCCAGGGCTTTCGCCTTGATGTTGAGAAGATCATACTCAATGTAGTATCTCTCTTCTTTTTCAAAATGGAGCAGATCCATTGCTTTTCTGATGATGAGCTCCTCCTTGTCATTGAGAATATCATCTGCGGCCGCCGTTTTTACAAGGCTTTTAACGAAAATGAGAGCATCCGATCTTATCAGCGTCATCATATGTTTCCAGTCAAGGGCATATGTTTTTGCAAGTCTTTTGAGATATGCAATCTCTGTTTTCGTTAAAACACCGTCAGAGACAAATTCTTTGAATTTGTTTTTGAATAAACCGATTGCTTTTCTTTTCGTGTCCGATAGGGATTGCTCATACGTGCTTACATCCTCTAGGTTGACATGGAAGATTTTTGAAAGGCGCGAAACGTCATCCTGTTCCCGTTGATCGAGCAGGCCGTCATTCGAATAAGTCTGGATGATACTTTCTATAAATGCCCCGGCCTCCGCCGATACAAAGGATACCGCGGTTTCCCATTCAAGGTTGTTTCTTTTTGCAAAGTGTTTCAGATATTGGATTTCGAAATCGGAGAGAACATCGTCAGATACTGCTTCATAAAAAATCGTCTTGAATGCTTCAAGGGCTTTTGTCCGGTGATAGTATTCCTTCGCCTTATCTGTTAAGAGTAATTTTTCAACTATTTTCTTTTTCTCACGCATCTGCGCCATTGCGACGGTATGGAGCTTTTTGACATCTGAAGAGCTGTAATCCATAGTGGTTTCTGAGATTTTGTAATGACAGCTCTTACATATTTGTGCACCCGGCATATTTTCAAAACCGCACTCGGGACAGATTATAGTATTTCCATGCTTATTGAGATAAAAGTACTTTGTACACCGAGGGCATTTTACCATGATGCCTCGATCATCGAAGTTTCCACTTCGATGTGTGCCTTTTAATCCACAGTGTGGGCAACTAAATTCCATGATTAGCAGTTTGCTCCTGTACCTGTTACGGTACTACACCATGTATACTAACGAATTTTTAAAAAATATTCAATAAAGTATAAGAATATTGTTTTTAAATAATCTATTTTAAAAATAATATGCTGATTGTGATATATCAATGACCAATGGCGATAAAAAAATCCCCCCTGGGAATCAGGGGGGATTGAAAATTAGTGAGTTTTAAAACGTCGTGGGTTTTTTACAATTTTTCTTTCTACCTCTCGACGATCATGGCCGCGCCCATGCCGCCGCCGATGCACAGGGTCGCCAGGCCCCGTTTCGCGTCCCGCTTTTTCATGGCGTAGAGCAGGGTGGTCAGGATCCGGGCGCCGGAGGCGCCGATGGGATGCCCCAGGGCGATGGCCCCGCCGTTGACGTTGACACGATCCATAATCTTCTCCATGCCGAGATCCTTCACCACGGCAAGGGACTGGGAGGCGAAGGCCTCGTTGGCCTCGATGAGGTCCATGTCCTCGATCTTCAGCCCCGCCTTTTCCAGGGCTTTTCTGGTCGCCGGGATGGGGCCGGTGCCCATGATACTCGGGTCGACACCCGCCGACGCGTAAGAGATTATCTTCGCCATCGGCTTGATTTTCAGCGCCTTCGCCTTTTCGGCGCTCATGACGATAACCGCCGCAGAGCTGTCGTTGATGCCCGACGCGTTGCCGGCGGTTACGGTGCCGTCCTTTTTGAAGGCGGGTTTCAGCTTTGCCACGCTTTCCGCTGTGGAGCCGAGCCTGGGATGCTCGTCGGTGTCGAAAATTTTCGGGTCACCCTTTTTCTGGGGAATTTCCACCGGCACGATTTCATCCTTGAAAGCGCCGTCTTTTATGGCCTTTTCGGCCTTCAGCTGGCTCGCTAATCCGAATTCGTCCTGCTCCTCCCGAGACAGCTTCCACTGCTCGGCGATGTTTTCCGCAGTGATGCCCATGTGGTAGCCGTTGAATATCTCCCACAGACCGTCATGGATCATCATGTCCACCAGATCACCGTCGCCCATGCGGTAGCCCCACCGGGCGTTCGGGAGGGCGAAGGGGGCGGCCGACATGTTTTCGGTTCCGCCGGCCAGGATTATATCGGCGTCGCCCGCTTTGATGATCTGGGCCGCGAGAGATACTGCACGCAGCCCCGAGGCGCACACCTTGTTGATGGTGAGGGACGGTATTTCCTTGGGTATTCCGGTGTGAATGGCGATCTGACGGGCGACGTTCTGTCCCTGTCCCCCCTGGAGCACGCAACCGAATATCACCTCTTCTATATCGTCGTTTTTGATACCCGCACGGGTGATGGCTTCCGTGGCCGCGATGACGCCCAGTTTTACGGCGCTCACTCCCTTGAGCGTTCCTCCAAAGCTACCGACAGGTGTCCGCGCTGCTGATACTATAACAACCTCTCTCATTGATTCCTCCTCAATTGACACTGTACGTGTGTGTATTATTCGTTATCTATCGACGGCGAGCCCCTTACACGAGCAGGGACGTAACGCATCATAAAAAATAAGAGTGCTATTATATAAGAAACAGGCAGGGGGAGTAAATAAAAAAACCGGAAAAGTATCGGGTTTTCTCCGGGGAGAGCCGTTCGGCTATGTTTTCAGCAGTTTTTGGATGAGTGATTGCACCTCGCTGTACGGGTCGGTGTTCCGCCGGGAGACGGAGTCGAAGATTTTCTCCATGCCAACCATCCCCCCCCGGCTGGCGACGGCCGCCGTCAGAAGCGACTCCTTGAGGAGTTCCATCACCTCGAATTCCGCCCGCTTCCGCTTTTTTTCCTGCAATTGATCAGTCTGTAAAATATGGACGCGGTGGCTTTCAATGGCATCCATCAGGTTCTCCAGCCCCCGACCGCTCAGTGCCTCGGTTGTGACCACCGGCGGCCGAAAACCGTCTTGGATCCGGGTGTCCATATCCAACATCGTCTCCAAATCCCGGACGGCCCGGTCGGTCCCGTCCCGATCCGCCTTGTTGATGACAAAGATATCCCCCACCTCGAGGATCCCGGCCTTGATGGCCTGTATCTCATCGCCCATGCCCGGTGTGAGGACCACCACTGTGGTGTGGGCGGCACTGGCGATCTCCGTTTCATCCTGTCCCACCCCCACCGTCTCAACGATTACCGTGTCTTTGCCCATGGCGTCCAGGACGTTGACAATGTCGTTGGTGCTGCGGGAGATGCCGCCGAGGTGTCCTCTGGTGGCAACGGATCGGATGAAGACGCCCGGATCGGTGTAGTGCCTCTGCATGCGGATGCGATCGCCCAGGATGGCGCCGCCGGAGAAGGGACTAGTAGGATCCACCAGCACAAGACCGACGGTGGAGCCTCTCATCCTGATATGCTCGACGATTTGATCGACAAGGGTGGATTTTCCCGCACCGGGAAGGCCCGTGATACCCAAAAGGTGAGCCTTCCCGGTGTGGGGGTAGATGTTCATGAGCGCCTCGATATATCCGGGCATCTCGTCGTCGATATCCCGAATGAGACGGGCGGTCGTTCGAATATCACCGTCGAGGACGGCCTGTGTGCGTGGATCGGTCACCGTGTACTACTTGATTCCGAGAAGTCGTGAAATAACGATACGCTGTACCTCGCTGGTTCCCTCTCCGATTTCCAGGAGCTTCTGATCCCGGAAGAACCGCTCCACCGGATACTCCTTCATCAGGCCGTATCCGCCGTGGATCTGGACCGCCTCGGTGGCTACCCGCCTCATGACCTCGCTGCAATAGAGCTTGCCCATGGCGGCGATTTTCCCGAACGGGCGGTTGTTTTCCCTCAGCCAGCATGCCTTATACAGGAGGTTCCTGGCGGCCTCAATTTCCATGGCCATGTCGGCCAGTTTGAAGGCGTTGATCTGGAACGATCCGATGGGTCTGCCGAACTGCTCCCGCTCATTCGCGTAACGAAGCGCCTCTTCGAAGGCCCCCTGGGCGCCGCCCAGACCCATCGCGCCGATGGAGAGCCGACCGCCGTCGAGGGTGTAAAGCATCTGGTGAAAACCCTCGCCCCGATTCCCCAACAGGTTCTTTTCCGGAACCCGGACGTCATCGAAGTAGAGTTCGCCGGTATCCGACGCCCGCCACATCATCTTTTTCTTCATCGGCACCCTGGTGAAACCGGGGGTGTCGGTGGGGACGAGGATGCAGGAAACCTCTTTCTTTCCGTCCTCCCGCGTGCCTGTAATGGCCTGAACGATGCAGACGCCGGCAAGCTCCGAGGCGGAATTGGTGATGAATATCTTGGAGCCGTTGATGATCCACTCGCCGTTTTTGAGCGTTGCCGTGGTCTTCGAGGCGCCGGCATCGGAACCGGCGTTGGGCTCGGTGAGGCCGAAGGAGGCCAGACATTCCCCGGCGCAGAGCTTCGGAAGCCATTCTTCCTTCTGTTCATCATTGCCGAAATAGTATATCGGCCCGATGCCCAGGGAGTTGCCGGCAGCGATGGTCGCCGCCTGGGAACCGTCAACCCGGGCCAACTCCTCCACCGCGATGATGTAGGAGATGTAGCCCACATTCGAACCGCCGTATTTTTCCGACACGAACATGCCGAAAAGACCCAGCTCGGCCATCTTTTTGGTAAGCTCCACAGAGAACTCTGCTTTTTCATCTAGCTCCTCGGCCATCGGCTTGATGACCTCCTCCGAGAAGCTGCGGACGGTATCCCTGAGGATATTTTGGTCTTCAGTAAGATCGTAGTTCAACATAATGTTGTCCGTTGGTATGTGGAACGCTTATGCCGGTTCAAACCACATCGAGAGCAGCGGGTGGTTCACCGGTTCCTTTGTGTAGGCAACCTTTATGGGCATGCCGGTCTTTATCTTGGAGCGGTCGGTACCCCAGTTCCTGAGTTGATGGGTGAAGAGGCTGTCGGCCCCGTCCAGCTTGACCATCGCCAGGACGTAGGGCAGCTCCACCTTCATGAAGGCGGGCACGAACTCGCTGATGGAGTAGCTTTCAAGCGTGCCGGTGCCGGGAAGCTCTTTCCATGTGGTGATTTCCAGGCAGTCCGGACAGACCGGCCGGGGAATCGCCCAAACGAAGCCGCACTTGGGGCATTCGGTTGCGTAGAATTTCTTGTTTTCCAGCTCGATGAAAAATTTGGAGTACTTGCCCAGGCAGTGCCGATAGGTGATCTCCATCTTCCACTCGATGCGCATAATTTCACGAAAGTCCTTCCAGGGGTCCTGGTCGGCTCTATGAATCGGATCCCAGTGAAGCTTCGGTCCCACCGGGTCGTCGGCGGTGAATGTGTGCAGCTTCGTCCGCACCAGACCCCGATCGCCTTCCTTCAGATCGGGGACGTCGGGAAGCTTCGGATAGAGGGTTTTTTCCGGATCTTTAAATACACTTACGCCTTTAGCCATGATATATCATCTCCTCTCTTAGTCCACGCGACGGAAAATATTGACGGCCACGAAGGTGCCGGTGCCGCCGTGGGAGTCCATGCCGCCCTGTCCGTTATTGAGCGGGACCTGCCGCTGGGGATGGGCCTCCTCGCGGAGCTGTGTGAGAACCTCGATGCCCTGGTTTATGCCTGTGGCGCCCACTGGATGTCCCATGCCGATGAGACCGCCGGATGTGTTGATGGGCAGCTCGCCGCCCAGGTCGAAGTATCCCTCTTCATACAGGGGACCGCTCTGGCCGTATCCGCAGAGCCGCAAATCCTCACAGCTCACCAGCTCTACGCCGGAGTAGGCGTCGTGCACCTCGAAGCAGTCCAGCTCCTTGGCCGGATTCTTGATGCCCGCCATCTTGTAGGCCTGTTTGGAGGCGTTTTTCTTAGCCCTGAAGTGGGTGATGCCGGGATAGGGGAGGGGGCGGTCGGCCAGGCGCATGTAATCGCTCCCACAGCCGGTGCCCACGAACTCGATCCGCGGTTTTCTGTACCAGGACGTGGAGTGGGTTTTTGCCCATTCCTCGGTGGCGAAGATCAAACACGACGCCCCGTCGGAGAGGAGGCAGTTGTCAAGAAGCTTGTAGGGCGAGGTGATGAGCGGTGAGTTCATCACATCGTCCACGGTGATTCTCATGGGGCTTTGAGCGTATTCGTTGTATATGGCGTTTCGATGGTTCTTGACCGACGCCAGGGCGAACTGTTCTTCCTTGGTCCCGTATTTTTCCATGTGTGACAGCATCATCAGGGCGTAGTAGGCGATGTAGAAGCCCGCAACCTGGACCTCCCAGTCGGTGTCGGAAGCCAGGGCGATGAACTGCTGGGCCACATCCGAGGGAACGTGACGTCCCATGTTCTCGGTGCCGTAGATGATCATCGAATCGCACAGGCCCGCCTTGATATATGCGTATGCGTTACGAATGGCCAGCCCGCCGGTGCCGCCGCCTCCCTCGACCCGCACGTTGGGCTTGGGGCACATGCCGATGCAGTCGTGGAAGATGGCTCCCATTTTGAGCTGTTTGTCGAAGTGATCCGAGAAGTAGCTGGTGGTGGCGTGATCAATGTCGGCGATTTCCACGCCGGCGTCCGCCACTGCCTCCATGACCGCCTCGGTAACCCAGTCACGGATGTTGCCGTCAACCCGTTCGGCGGCCATTTTGGATATGCCGCCTCCCAGGACGAAAACCCTTCTGTCGCTCATACATAAACCTCCTCTTGGATGATTACGTTTCACATTACCGTTATTGATTGTCGCCTCTCGGCGTGATGTGCGTGTTGATCCACGTGATGATTGTATCCGTGGTGTCGCCTGGGAGAAAGATCTCTCCCACGCCCTGTTCCTTGAGGGTTTCGATGTCGTCCTCGGGGATGATGCCGCCGCCGAAGACCATGATGTCATCCGCGCCCTGTTCGGCGAGAAGCTCCATCACCTTCGTAAAAAGGTAGTTATGCGCGCCGGAGAGGACGGAAAGCCCGACGGCGTCCACGTCCTCCTGGATGGCCGCCGAGACGATCATCTCCGGGGTCTGGTGGAGTCCCGTATAGATCACCTCGATCCCGGCGTCCCTCAGCGCCCTCGCCACTACCTTGACGCCCCGATCGTGGCCGTCCAGGCCGGGCTTGCCCAAAAGAATTCTCAGCTTTCGTGCCATGTCGTCTTCTTTCGCTCCCTCATCTATGAGGTTGTGATATGGTTGCCTTCGGAAATCGGATGCGATTCCCGAATCGTTTCTTCACTTCGTCGTATCACCCGCACCGCTTGGAAAACAGATGCCGTCTCCGTCTCTCCCCCACTACAGGTGACCGGTTCTTCTCTTCCGCCGTTCCCCGTCGATCCATCGCCCTCACCGAGCGCGCGGGGTGTTATCTGTTACAGGTACCCCGGATCCCGGTATTCTCCGAAAACGCCCTTGAGGGTATCCACCATCTCCTGGAGGGTGGCGTAGGCCTTGACGGCGTTCAGGATGCGGGGCATGAGGTTTTCCGAATTCTCCGCGGCGTGTTTCAGCGCGCCGAGGGTATTGGCGACCTCTTCGGCGTTTCTTTCGCCAAGGACCTTTCCCAGGCGCTTTTTCTGTTCCTGTTCCACCTCATCGTCGATAACGAGGGTCTCGATGGGGAGGTCCTCGTCCATGACGTATTTATTGACCCCCACAAGGGTCTTTTCGCCGCTGTCGAGCTGCTTCTGGTAATGGTAGGCGGCATCGGAGATTTCCAGCTGGGGAAATCCCCGCTCGATGGCGGCGATGATGCCGCCCATGTCGTCGATCTTGTTGATGTAGTCGAAGGCCTCTTTCTCCATGCGGTTCGTGAGGGCCTCCACGAAATACGAGCCTCCCAGGGGATCGATGGTGTTGGCGATGCCGCTTTCCTCGGCGATGATCTGCTGGGTGCGTAACGCCACCGTCACTGAGTTCTCCGTGGGGAGCGCCAGGGTTTCGTCCAGGGAGTTGGTATGGAGGCTCTGGGTGCCCCCCATCACCGCCGCCATGGCCTGGATGGTGGTGCGGATGATGTTGTTCAGCGGCTGCTGGGCCGTCAGCGAGCACCCGGCCGTCTGGGTATGGAAGCGCAGCAGCTGGGAGCGGGGGTTGTCGGTTTTAAACCGCTCTTTGATTATCTTCGCCCACATGCGTCTTGCGGCCCGGTATTTCGCCACCTCCTCGAAGAAGTCGTTGTGGGCGTTGAAGAAAAATGAGAGCCGCGGGGCGAAGTCGTCGACGCTTATGCCGGCGTCGATGCCGGCCTGGACGTAGCCGATGCCGTCGGCCAGGGTGAAGGCCAGCTCCTGGACGGCGGTGGACCCGGCCTCCCGGATGTGATAACCGGAAATCGAGATGGTGTTCCACCTCGGCACCTTGTCCTTGGCGAAGGCAAGGAGGTCCGTGATGATGCGAAGAGACGGCCGGGGCGGGAATATCCAGGATTTCTGGGCGATGTATTCCTTGAGGATATCGTTCTGGATGGTGCCGCCGATTTTATCCGACGATACGCCCTGCTTTTCGGCCACGGCCACATACATGGCAAGGAGTATGGCCGCCGGGGCGTTGGTAGTCATGGACGTGGTGACCTTCTCCAGCGGGATGCCGTCGAACAGGTCCTCCATGTCCCGGAGGGTGTCGATGGCCACGCCGCACTTGCCGACCTCGCCCGAGCTTCTCGGGTCGTCGGAGCACACGCCCATGATGGTGGGCATGTGAAACGCCACCGAAAGACCCGTGGTCCCCTGGGACAAGAGATATTTGTATCGCTTGTTGGTATCGGAGGCGGTGGAGAACCCGGCGAACTGGCGCATGGTCCACAAGCGCCCCCGGTACATCGAGGGATACACACCCCGGGTGAAGGGATACTCCCCAGGAAAGCCGAGGTCGGTCATGTAGTCGAAGTCCTCGAGGTCCCAAGGACCGTAGAGTCGGTCGATCTTGGCGTCGCTGACGGTGGTAAAGCTGCGATTTTGCTCAGATGATTTTTTCAAAATCGGCGTTAGGGTTTTCTCCTCCCAGCGCTTCTTTTCCTTGGAAGGGTCGGTCCCCTTTTTTTTCTGTGTCATGGTGTCCTCTCCCGATGTCCGGTCACTCAGAGTGTCCACTCATTCGGGGCCGGGCAAAAAAGAAAAAACCGTATATGTATCTACTATGTATATGTAATCCGACTATTTTTCTATCGTTCTATGCCCACACGGGCGGGTACGCCCCGCTCGTAGGGGTGTTTGATCTCTTTCATTTCGGTAACCAGGTCCGCGCGATCGATGATCTCCCTTGGAGCGTAACGCCCGGTAAGGATCAGTTCCATACCGGGCGGTTTATCATCGATGACCTTCATGACGTCACTGAGGGATAGTAGGCCGAAATCCAGGGCCACATTCACCTCGTCCAGGATTACGATGTCGTACCGTCCGGCACAGATGACCTCCCGGGCCAGCTCCAGGGCCTTTTTAGCCATCTCCACGTCGACGGGGTCCGGATTTTCCTTGCTGACGAAGTCCGGCCGCCCCATCTGAGTGATGATGAGGCAGTCATCCGGGAGAGCCTTTGCCGCGCCCAGCTCGCCGTAGTAGATTTCTCCCTTCATAAACTGGATCATATAGCTTTTGAGCCCCTGTCCGCATGCCCTGAGGGCCAGCCCCAGGGCGGCGGTGGTTTTGCCCTTGCCGTTTCCGGTGTATACCTGCACCAGCCCGGTTTGTGATTCCTTCATGTCTCTTTTCTGATTTTGTCCCGCATCCGCTCCTGGAACTCGTCGATCTCTTTTCTGAGGGTGTCCAGCTCCTGGATGCGCCGATCCACCTCTTTTTTGTGCGTGTCGAGCTGTTCGATCAGGCGGGGGAACACCTTTGAATTTTTCCGGTGGATTTTATAGATATCCTCGAGCTCCTGCATGTCGGCCAGGGTCAGGCCCAGGAGTTTCAGCTTCATGATGAACCGGAGTCTCCGGAAGTCGTCGTCGGTGTAGATGCGCTTGCCGCCGCTGGTGCGCCGGACGGTGTCCAACAGGCCGATTTCCTCGTAGTAGCGGATGGTGCGGGGAGAGATGCCTAGCTTTTCCGCAAGCACGCTGATGGGCATGGTGCCGTCGGTTTCGGAAGTACTCACCGGTTTTCGAGACATACGGGATTCTTCTTTCAGCGATTCATCACTCCGGTATCCAAGATACCGGGTTTTTGTGTTCTGATGTGTGGGGTGTCCGGGATGTGTCGTGCTGTGCGGAGTGTTCTCTTGGCGTTTATTCAGGCCGCATGCGGGGTTCACCCCCTCGCTTGCGGCCCCCTCCCCTGCCAGGTTACGTAAACTGGCAAATCAGACGATAAAGTTTTATCAAAGCGGGGAATGGTTGTCAAGAAAAATAATGATTGATTATTCATTCATCCCGCTTTTTCGGGGTGTGAAAGGAGTCTCAGAGGATGAGAAATCCTGTTCTGGGGCCGGTGCGGGGCCGGGGCCGGTGGGGTGGGATGGGAGGTCCTGGGGGTGGATACGTTCGTGCGGCCGCGGGAGGTGTGGCGTCGGTTTTCCCTTGACGGCATGGGCGTGCGTTTCTATGATGGGATGGAGGGGACGGATAGGGTGGGGGATGTGAATTTGCCGGTGAAACGGGAGCGGGTGGGCGGGGGAGCTTTGCATCACGGAATGTCATAAAAAACGGGAGGCGCGGCATGAATTTTTCGCTGTTGGTGGTGGCCCTGGGGCTGTTGTTTATCATAGAGGGGATACCCTATTTCGCCTTCCCGGAGATGGTGAAACGGTTCATGGCCCAGGCACTGACCCTGCCGGACGGGGTGATACGGATCTTCGGCCTGGCGGCCCTGATGCTGGGGCTGCTCCTATTATTCCTGGGGACGAGGGTGATGGGATGAGGGGGAGATGAACAGGCGGGATTAGGCCGGTGTCAATTCAAGTCTTGCATGGGACCTTCTCACGCAAGGCGAGCCGTCAATACACCCCGTAACTACCGCAATGACAGATGTACAATATATCCGGAAAGGAGGCTGGTCAGTTCCAGGAGGACGGCGTTTTCATCTACCTCCTCGTCATCAAGGGCGATCTTGTGGATAACGCCCTCCAATGCATAGTAGATGACAAATGAAATGGACACGGCCCTCTTCTCGTCTATTCCAATCGCAAGCAGGTTTTCCGTTAACACGTCTCTTACCCGCATATCCATGATATGAAGTCGCCTATTTACCTCCTCGTCGGAAAGGGACATCTTTATGAATTCTTTCATAAAAAACGATGATTTCTTGTGTTCCTTAAATACAAGCCTCACGATATTCGTAAGGGTGGTGGAGATATCGGCATCCGTGATGGCCAAAAAATTCTGTATCCCTTCGGAAATTATCCGGTCGAACTCCATGAGGTAGTCGTCGAGGACGGCGAAAAAGATATCCTGTTTGTCGATGAAATACGCGTAAAACGTCCCGACGCTTAAACCGGCCGAATGTGCGATCTCGTCGGCGGTGATGTCGTGAAATCCATGTTTTGAAAAGATCTCTTTTCCGGTCTCAATGAGCTTTTGTTTTGTCTTGATGCCCCGATCCTGAACGGGATTCCTGGGGATTGTTTTTCTTTTGTTTTCCCTTTCGATATTCACCTTATCTCCTGTCCCGTCGAATGAAACGTTCTTTTTAGAAAACCAAGAATCCATGTATTAAATAATATAACAAATCCTGTGACACCGCACAAATAAAATGAGAAGAACCTCATATTACTCTTGACAATATGAGATACATCTCATATTATGGATGAAAGAAAAGTCGGCTCGCCGACGTCGGAGTCACATACAATTTCATGAGGGATTCAAAATGAAGGTACTGAACCGCAGGGACACGTTTTTGTCTGTTTCCTCTGGGTCTAAGGGATCAAAGCGCCGAGTGAGTTCAGATCGTATTTCTCTGACGGTTATATCGCTTCTGGTGTGCTTTTTCGTCCTTGTTGGTGGGGGAAATGCGGCTTGCGCAAAGGAGGCATCGACAATGCTGCCGGATGGCGTTCGCATGATGAAGCTTTCCTTCACCAATATATTTTTCATTCCATGTGACGGTGGATATCTCCAGATCGACACCAGCTACCCGGGGTATTACGAGGAGTATCTTGAGGAGCTGAAAAAACTGGGCATTGAACCTTCCGAGATCAAATATCTCCTTCTCACCCACCATCATGACGACCATTCCGGATTCGTGGTCGATCTTCTGGAAAAGAATCCGGAAACGATCCTGATAGTCCATAAAAACGCCCTGGAGGGGCTCTCCAGCGGGGCGTCGGTGGAGGACTCGAGACCCGTCAACACATGCGTCAAGATTCTTGTTGGTAAAATCTTTTCCCGTTTCCACAAATTCGTCTTCGCTCCCTGTACCCTGCGTGAAGGCGATATCGTTCTTGACGGAGAGGACGGCTCCTTGCTCCATTCCATCGGCATCGACGGGACTATTATCTATACTCCCGGGCATTCGAACGATTCGATTTCCATACTACTTTCCGACGGCAGCGCTTTTGTGGGAGATATCGCCATGGATTTCCTCAATATCTGTAATTGCCGGCATCTGCCTATTTATATTACAGACGTGGATGAAGTATATGAAAGCTGGGATAATCTCAAGGCGCATGGGGCAAAGACAATCTATACTTCCCACGGGAAACCGTTCGGTGTTGAAGAGCTCAACCCGGTGGAATAGACGTGTTGTTGTTGAATCCGGACGATATTCCCCGACGACCGGAAAGCCGCCGATCCCGAAGGCCCCGTGATCTCCCGTTATCGAGACGAGCCGAACCCTGCCGGACGGGGTGATACGGAGCTTCGCCCCGGCGGCGTTGGTGCTGGGGCTGTTGCTATTATTCCTGGGGACGAGGGTGATGGGATGAGGTTCTTGGACGAGACCAAGCAGTTGTCAGATCAAGTCTCAATTAGGAAATTAATTTTTCACGCAACCAATTTTCTAAACTCTTCAATAAAGCCTAAGCTTCCAAGATAATTTGTGAGATCAATAGCATCTTGTACTATTTCTTTATTTTTACAATTTAGAGCATTTTCCAAAATAATATATGCTTCTTTATACCAAGACTTTATATCCCAGAGATTTACTTCTCCTCTCGCTATCTCATTTAAGCATAGAAAAGTATCAACAGGAAATTCATCGGAGATTTCAGCAAGCTTTTTTACCACATCACGATTGAATTCTACCTTTCTTGAGATTTTGAGTGATTCGTAGAGCTTAGGTAGAACCCATGCATCTTCAAATTTCTTTGAAGTAAACCACCATCCGAAGCAAGACATTTCACTTATGAAGCTCTCTTTTTTTTCGGCATTATTTACAACAGAAAGTCTAAAAGTCCATAAATTTTTAAAACGATCTAGGATATCGCTCTCAATATCTTCGGGAGTATTGCTCAGATTTCGTCCTAAAAAATCTATCGTATGTTCTCTTAATGAGTTATCAGCCTTTTCCCAGAAATTTTTAAATAGGGAATCTTCTAAATCAAATAATCCTCTCCAATAATACGTCACGAGATGTTCTGCGAGTCTATCTCTATATATGGTGGAACTTCCATCTTTAGTCTCCTGAGTAGGGAGAATGTCAACAGCATCAGAATATTGTTTTTTGAGAATTACAAAAATATTGTTATAAGGTCTTGAATACTTAATATATGCTCCCCATGCGGCATGTAGGTACTTCCTATCTTTCTCATCATCTGGGAAGATTTTTAGAGCATTTTCTTTTGCCCAAGCTTCATCTAAAAGAACGAGCCAGGGAAACCATTGGCCATACACGGATCTAATTGTATATGAAGGATCATGTTGTATATCGAGATGTTTTTCAAGGACTTCTTTGACGCCGGACATTTCACTAAAGCCGTTTGCTAAGAGGCTTTCTGAGTTAGATCTTTTTTCAAAATCTCTTCTCAACCATAATGCAAAGCGGACCACAGCGTGCATTGCTACTCCGCGAGTCGTATTGATAGATAATGTCATGAAGTCCATTATTTCTGATTCATCATAATTTTTTTCTTCCTCCTTGTAAGGGGAAGGGTCTTCTGCAAGTAACTTGAGTAACCCCCATACCATGTTTCGTAGTTCGATTGGTATGGGATTTGTTTTTGAATCAAATCCATCATCTAAGAGCGATGCTATCCATCTTCTAGACCTCGACCAATCGGGATCTTTATCAAAGCTACCTCTATCAGGTATTTCCATCTCTCGTGGTTGTGAAGTTACCCACAGGCAAAAATTGAGAAGTTTAGGCCACTCAAAAGTCCTATCTTCTTTTAAAGCATCTCTAAGACCGATTATAATACCCTTGATACATGTTGGATCTTCCAGATTCTTTAACTTTTCCGTTTCTTCTACAAATTGTTCCGGTTTACTTTTTACAACATTTGAAAGTACCCGACTTAATCCCTCAGGTGAGGGACCTCCAAAATCACCCGGCCAATTCCAGTTGTTTATTTTTTCGACCATTTCGTCAATGGTCATTTTCTCTAATTCCTCTGTTGGTATAGGGCTGTTTGGTCCAAAAGAACCAATAGAAGTGTAAACAGCAAAATCCGGGTGCTCCGGTTTTGTATATTTTTCTACTAATTTTTCGTATTCTGACTTTCTTTTTCCTTTTAAATGGTTTTCAATTAATGCAAGCTTCTTTAGTTGCCACCTCTCTTTTTGTTTAATCAGCTCCTTTTCGTCTGGTTCTCTACCCATGAGGCTTTTAAAAATGTCTCTTAATTCATCGATGTCTGGGTTATCTATCCAACTAAAAATAGTTTTTTGTGTTTTAGGAGAGAGTTTATCAAATTGATTATCCAGGAGGCGAGCATACTCATGGAGAAATGCGATGTCATCGAAAAGGGAAATATTTGTTATTGCTTCAATTGCTCTGTTGGGTAGTAAGTCTGGATATTTATTCAGGAGGAATAGAACAATACGGTCAAATATCTGTGACTTTTTATCTTCAAGGTAGGATACAATCTCTTGAAATTTTGTACTATCGTAATCTATAAGAAAGATTGACATATCTCTTACAGCGTCAACCAGTACATCACCAAGGTCAGCATAGTTAGAATTTTGAGCATGATCTTCAATTGCTGGTCTCCAATGGTATGTAAATTCTTTATAGAAATTCCCGTCATCGTTGGTTTCAGACAATTCGATAAACTTTGTCAATTTAGAACATAAGATATTAATAATCTCAATCCCTATATTTTTAGTAAGATCCGGAAAGGCTATTCTAATAATTTCTGCATAGTGGAAAGAATCAAAGCGTGCCTGTGGGGTTAGATAGATAAGTTTATCTTCATTTTTTAGTTTTTCATCTTTTTTTGGATCTGGAAGTACTTCCAGAAGAGTATCTGCCAATTCTAGAGCGGTTTCAAAGTCTTCAAATTTAATTAGTTTATCTAGCAATTCTTGATATTTGTATACAAGGAATGAACCAAAATAACCCTGTCCTTTTATCCAGCCTGATTCTTTTTTTGCAATACTTCTTAACTCTCTTTTATTCTCTGGAGGTAATGCCAATGCGGAACTAATAAAATCAAAATGAACATTATAGTTATTTGTATCGGGAACAACCTCTAATATGATTTTAGTTACTATATCTGGAGCTCTTGATGCCATCTTGGCGAGGTATTGGGATTCAGGCCATATTGGGCAAAATATTGTTTTATTTTTGTCATCATAGATAGAGTCAGGTGCTCTATCAAACCTACCCACTATGACAAGTAATTCAAGCCAGTTGGAATTCTCACGTAAATCTTCATGTTCAAAAAAGTAGAAAATTGATGAGTCTTCTAATAGATAAGGTTCTACATCAATAGAAAAATTGCAGTCCATAGGGCCTTTTTCGATTGCTTTGTCTATTTTTCCTATTCTATCGAAGAACTCGTTCGGCACTTGGTAAGTCCTCGCTATTCTGAATATCTGATCTTGAAGATGTCAGAAAAGAGATTATTTCTAAGATTTCATAGATTTCGGTGTGTTTGCTTTTGTCTTCTGGATCATATCTTATTACTTCAATATCGATTTCTTTATATAAATCATTTTCTCTTTTTTCTTCTTCATAATCACGTTCTGGCTCCCCATTTTTTTCATTGCTATTATCATATCTAGTAGGTAATAAAATGTGTTTTTTAAATGTTTCACGGTCTGGATTGTTGCTTTTAAGAATATGTAATATTCTTTGAATATGACCAAATATTACTTTTAAGTCATCTTCTAGACGGTACCCTAAAAAAAGAATTGGATAGTTCAAAAGAATATTATATAGAAAATGCTTCAATGTACTCAAATCATCATAGTATGCTTTTTGATAATCGGTTTCAGAAAAAACTAATGATTCTGGTCTAAGTTCAATTTCTCGAGTATTTCTGTTGAATCTTCTTACTAAACCATGGATATAATAAATTGGTTTTCTGCTACCTTCAATTCTAGTTACTAAGTCAGGGTAATAGTGAATAGTGTTATTACTATCTAAGCCCACTATGCTTAATATTGGGTCGAAATTTGTTGTAATATATGCCACAAATTGAATTTTTGATAGATAAACATAGGCGGGTGGTATTTTCTCTGGATGTTTCCCAAAAATCTTTTTGATCTCTTCTAGATACAGATTTTCATTTTTTTTTCTACAGGCATCTATTTTCTTCAATTTTTCTTTGTCATCATCGTTTCTATTTAGTAAGGGAATTTGACATGATTGACATATAATATTTATTGAGTCTTCCCAACTCGGATATTCATCACCTGATAAACCAGAGCCAATCCATACAATATAATTACCACCTTGTATTTGTGGCCATAGTTCTTCGACGATCTCTCTAGGTTTTTTAATATCGGTAGTTGTTGGGTCAGGCATATAGTTCTTCAATTATACATAGTAGAGAATTCTTGAGTCTTGTTGTCCTTTTACTATCCGAGATGATCGTTAATCATAATGAATTACATAAATATAATAAGTATATAATAGGTTATCCGAAAGTAATATAACAGAAGAAGATCGAAAAAAGAAGTAGATTTTTTTCTTATCATCTTTCAAAAAGCTTGCTCTGTCTATTAAATGTAATTATTTTCTCCTTTATGTGAATAGCACTCCCCCATTATTCCCCTTGACATTGCCGCCGACATGTGATTTCATCATAAAGTTTACGTATCAATTACGTATCAACCCCGAATGGGCGGCGGGAGGCGAGCGGCCGGCGATGGACGTATCCGATTTCGACTACGAGCTGCCGGAGCGCCTCATCGCCCAGCGCCCGGCAAAAGACCGGACCGGCTCCCGGCTCCTGGTGCTGGAGAGAGCAACCGGACACGTCGCCCACCGGATGTTTTCGGACCTGCCGGAGTATCTCGGGAAAGACGACCTCCTGGTGGTCAACGACTCCCGGGTGGTGCCCGCCCGGGTGATCGGGAAAAAGGAGACCGGCGGCAGGGCCGAGCTGCTCTTTCTGCCCCACGGGGTGCAGGGGAAGCAGGAAGGGGAAGCGGGCGAGGGAACGGCGAACGATGAGACGGAAAGGATTCTCTCCGGCGGAACAGGGGACGAGGCGACCGACGGGGTGCAGGAAAAGACGAAGCCGGAACCGAATCAATATTTCGTCTTTCGCTGCCTGATGACCGGCAAGAACCTCCGACCCGGGGTGCGGATTCTCCTCCCCGGCGGGGTGGAGGCGGTCATCACCGGAAAGGACGACGAGGGATTTTCCATCCGAACGGAAATCCCGGGAGACCTGGCCGGCGGATTGGAGGCGTATCTCTCCCGATGGGGGAGCGCGCCGCTGCCGCCGTATATCCGGCGGGGTGATGCGGCGATCGACGGCTGGTCCGACGCCGATGATCAAAACAGGTACCAGACCGTCTATGCGGACCCTCCGGGCTCCGTTGCGGCGCCCACGGCGGGCCTCCACTTCGATGAGGTGATGCTCGCCCGGCTCGACGGGATGGGGATCGGGCGGGTCACGGTGACGCTGCATGTGGGGCCGGGGACGTTCCTCCCGGTCAGGACAGAGAGAGTGGAAGACCACCGGATGCACGCCGAGGTCTTTGATATATCGGAAGCCGCTGCAGACAAGATCAACGCAGCGCTGGATGCAGGAAGGCGGATCGTCGCCGTGGGCACCACCACCGTTCGCGCGCTGGAGGGAGTGGCGACACCCGACGGCCGTGTCCCGGCGGGAAGCGGCGGCACCCGGCTCTTCATCACCCCCGGGTTCGGATTTCGAATCACGGGCGCGATGGTGACAAACTTCCACCTGCCCCGCTCGACGCTTCTCATGCTCACGGCGGCCTTCGCGGGCCGCGATAAGATACTGGAGGCGTACCGGGAGGCGGTGAAAGAGGAGTACCGGTTTTACAGCTACGGCGACGCCATGCTGATCGTCTGAGGGGGCGTAAGAGGGGGAAGACGGAGAAAAGGCGGCGGGAGGTGAAGTCGGCACAATCCCCCGGATGAATACGGTGCAAAGAGCATATATAAATAATACACATAATACGTGCCGGCCGATTGTGCGCCGATGTTTTCATATACCGTTTTAGATACAAGCTCGGATACCGACGCCAGACGGGGAATGCTGGAAACGCCCCACGGCGCGGTGGAAACGCCGGTATTCATGCCGGTGGGCACCCAGGGGACGGTCAAGGCCATGAGCCCCGACCGTCTTGTTGAACTGGGCGCCGAGATCGTTCTTTCAAATACGTATCACCTGTACCTGAGACCGGGACACGACGTGGTCCGGGATATGGGGGGGCTGCATTCCTTCATGGGGTGGGACCGCCCCATCCTGACGGACAGCGGGGGGTTCCAGGTGTTCAGCCTGGGAGAGCTTCGCACCATCACCGAAGAGGGCGTGCGCTTCCAGTCTCACCTGGACGGCTCCCGGCACCTCCTGACACCGGAGAGCGCCGTGGAGATACAGAACGCCCTGGGGGCGGACATCATCATGTGTCTGGACGAATGCACGCCCTATCCCGCCACCCGGTTGGAGACCACGTCATCTCTCGAGCTGACGCTCCGGTGGGCCGAGCGATGCAAGCACGCCCATACGATTCCCGCCCAGGCGCTCTTCGGCATCGTCCAGGGGGGCATGTACGAAGACCTGCGACGCCGCTCGGCCCAAGAGACGGTTGAGCTTAACTTTCCCGGCTATGCGGTGGGGGGGCTTTCGGTGGGCGAGGCCAAGGGATTGATGTACGAGATGGCACACGTCGCCCTTGGGGAGCTCCCCCGGGAGAAGCCCCGATATATCATGGGCGTGGGGACCCCTGAGGACCTCGTGAACCTTTCAGCCCTGGGGGCCGACATGTTCGATTGCGTCATGCCTACGCGGAACGCCCGAAACGGAACGCTCTTTACCTCCCGGGGCAAGCTCGTGATAAAGAACGAGCGCTTCAAGCGGGACGAGCGACCGGTGGACGAGGACTGCGACTGCTATGCCTGTCGAACCTTTTCCCGGGCGTATCTCAGGCATTTATTTCACTCCGGGGAAATACTGGCGTCCATCGCCAACACCCTGCATAACCTGGCCTTCTATTTCAAGGTTATCGGGGATATCAGGCGGGCGATACGAACAGACACGATGAAAACGTTTCAGAAGGATTTTTTGGAAAAAATCACGGGAGAAGATACATGACATTCACTCTGTATTCAATCGCGGCGGCCCTGACGGCCATGTCACCCCCCGAGGGACAGGCGGAGGGCCCCCTGGGGAGCTTTGGCGCCTTTGTGCCGATCATCCTGATCTTCGTAATTTTCTACTTCCTGCTCATCCGCCCCCAGCAGAAGCGGCAGAAGGATCACCGGAACATGGTGGAAGCGCTCAAGAAGGGCGACCAGGTGGTCACCGCCGGCGGCATCCACGGCACCGTCACCTCCGTGGCGGAAAACCTGGCCACGGTTGAGGTGGCCCAGAACGTCAAGGTCAAGGTGACCAAGTCGTCCATCGCCGTAGTCAAGCGGGAAGATCAGCCGAGCTGATCGTAACGAGGCTGTCCTGTGGCGTTGCCTTCGACACCTCCGGGATGAATGTGAACGGACGACGACGAATCGGAGGATATCCGCTGCGTATCCCGCAGCCGGAGATTTCATGCCCGGGTTCCGGGAGGGGAGATACGAGGCACACCGGAAGTGACCGGCGGCGGTTTTTCCCATCCCTCGGAAGCCGGGGCGGAAAGAGAGAGAGAAGATGATCAAGGATTTACGCATCAGATTTGGCATTATCGCTGTGGTGGTGCTGGTTTCGGTGGCGTACCTCATACCCACCCTGATTGTGAAAGAAGACAGAACCCTTCCAAACTGGATGACCAATGGCATCGCCATGGGGGACGAACGGGTAAAGCTCCTTCCCTCCAAGACCCTGCACCTGGGGCTGGACCTGAAGGGGGGCATGCACCTGCTTCTGGGAGTGGATCTGGACGAGGCCCTGGCCAATTCCCTGGATCGGTTCTCCACCGAGGTGGGGGGGTACATGGATGACGAGGGGATTGCGTATAAAAAATCCGGACGGGAAGGTACGGAGCTGGTGGTCGTGCTGTCAAGCTCCGAGGATGAACAAGCCCTTAAGGATTATGTCTCCGAGCGATACCGGATGCTGACGGTCACCGAGTCCCGGACCATTGAAGAGGGCGGCATGGAGATCAGGTTCGTCTACCGGGAAAAAGACCTGGCCGAGTTCAACGACCGCACCGTCGAGCAGACCCTGGAGACCATCCGAAACCGGGTGGACGAGCTGGGCCTGACCGAGCCGGAAATTATCCGCCAGGGGGAATACGACATCCTGGTCCAGCTTCCCGGCGTGAGCGATATGGAGAGCGCCAAGGAGCTGATCAGGAAGGTGGCGCTTCTGGAGTTCAAGCTGGTGGTGGATGACGACGAGATGCTGTCTGAGGCCCTCAAGGGAAATATTCCCGAGGGGATGGAGCTCGTATACGAGAAGGTGAAGGACAGAGAAACCGGCGAGATCATGGATGAGGTTCCCTATCTCGTGGAAGAGGAAACCCAGATGACCGGCGAGGTCATCACCGACGCAACCATCGCGTTCGATTCCTCCAAGGCGGGAAGGCCCTACGTGCATATCGAATTCGACCGCCGGGGAGAGGCGCTGTTCGAAAAGGTCTCCGGCGACAATGTGGGGCGGCGGCTTGCCATCATACTGGACAACAACGTCTATTCCGCGCCGGTCATTAAATCCCGCATCACCGGCGGCGCGGCCATCATCGAGGGGAGCTTTCCCCTGGATGAGGCCAAGGAGCTGGCCATCGTGCTTCGGGCCGGCGCACTGCCGGCAACGCTGACGTTGTTGGAGGAGCGGACGGTGGGTCCCTCCCTCGGTACGGATTCCATCAGGATGGGATTTATGGCGACCCTGGTGGGCGGCGCCCTGGTGGTCATCTTCATGGCGCTCTACTACGGCGCATCGGGTTTGGTGGCGGATTTGGCCCTGTTTTTGAACATGGTTATCATCCTGGGCATCATGAGCGCCTTTCAGGCCACCCTGACGCTGCCGGGCATCGCCGGCATCGCCCTGACCATCGGTATGGCGGTTGATGCAAACGTCCTTGTGTTCGAACGGGTCAGAGAGGAGCTGCGCCTGGGGAAAACTCCCCGGGCGTCGATCGAGGGGGGGTATTCCAAGGCGTTTCTCACGATTCTTGACGCCAACGTCACGACCCTCATCGCAGCCCTCGTGCTGTTTCAGTTCGGCACCGGGCCGGTGAAGGGATTCGCCGTGACATTGAGTGTGGGTATCGTTACAAGCCTCTTTACCGCCATATTTGTGTCCCGGACCGTTTTCGAATTTGCGATGTCCCGCTTCAGGATCAAGCGGTTGAGCGTATAGAGGAGAATGACTTATGGAATTCATCAAACCGGACGTATCCTACGATATCATCGGAAAGCGTACGTACGCATATATCGTCTCGCTGGTCCTGATCGTCATCAGCATCGGCTCACTGGTGCTTCACGGCGGCCCGAACTACGGTATAGACTTCGCCGGGGGAAGCCTGATCCAGGTGCAGTTTTCCGAGGAAGTCACCCTTTCCGAGATAAAGGACATCCTGACGACGGCGGGTCTGAAGGACCCGGTAGTGCAGAGCTTCACCGGCGGCGAGAAGAATGAATACATCATCCGCGTGGTGGAGACTGACCTTGACGTGGCGACACTGTCGGAGATGGTCATGGAGAATCTCACGGATCACTTCGGAGAGGGATCCGTGGAGCTTCGCCGAGTGGAGATGGTGGGCCCGAGGGTGGGGGAGGACCTGAAACGAAAGGGACTTCTGGCCGTGGTCCTGGCGGTGGTCGGCATTCTCATCTACGTCTCCGTTCGCTTTGAGTTTCGCTACGCACTGGGCGCCGTGGCGGCCCTGGTTCACGATTCAATCATCACTCTGGGCGCCTTTTCCATCATGAACTACGAGGTGTCGCTTCCTATTATCGCGGCGATCCTCACGGTCATCGGGTATTCCATCAACGATACCATCGTGGTCTTCGACCGAATCCGGGAAAACCTGAGAAAGGCCAGGAAGGAGCCGGAAGAGGAGGTCATGAACCGCAGCATCAACGAGACCCTGTCCCGTACGATCATCACCTCCGGGGTGACGCTGCTGGCGGTATTGGCGCTCCTGTTCCTGGGCGGCGGGGTTATCCACGATTTCGCGTTCGCCCTGACGGTGGGCATCCTCGTGGGTACCTATTCGTCCATCTATGTGGCATCCCCGGTGGTACTGGCATGGAGCAAACTGTTTCCACACAAGGGCTCGGCTCACAGAAGGAAGCGAAGAAGATAGTCGTCCTTATACCGGCCCTCAACGCGGGGCCGACGATAGGGGATGTCGTCTCCGGCGCCCGGAAGCATATCCCGGACGTGCTGGTTGTCGATGACGGCTCCATTGATGAAACCGGACCTGTGGCACAAAAATGCGGCGCGCGGGTCGTCTCCCACAAGACCAGGATGGGAAAGGGAGCGGCTTTACGCACCGGATTTGCGGCCCTCACGGGCGACAAATCGCCCTTTGATATGCCCGACGGGATACTGACAATGGACGCCGACGGGCAGCATGACCCCGACGACATCCCGCGTCTGGTCTCGGCTTTCGAGGAAGGAAGGGGCGATCTGATCTTCGGCTCCCGGATGGGTCAGCGGGACAACATCCCCACATATCGACTCTGGCCGAATCTGGTGGGGAATTTTTTCCTGTCCCGGGCGTCCGGGAATCGGGTCGATGACAGCCAGTCCGGCATGCGGATCTACTCCCGCACGCTGCTTTCGACCATACGCCTTTCCGCCTCGCGGTTCGATCTGGAGGCGGAGGCGATAATCAGATCCGGGAAGGCCGGCTTTCGGTTCTGCTTTGTTCCGATCAGGGCGATTTATATGGAAGACCACACCAGTAATTTCAGACCGGTTCTCGACACGTTTCTGATCAGCATGATATATCTGAGAAGTATTTTCTGGCGACGGGGCGATGTCGGATGAAATTGACGCCCTTTTTCCTTGACGCTATTGATAATTCGTACTAAAATTTTATAGATAAGGCAACAGGGCCAAGAGTTCCGACAGGGCCTTTTTTATTCATGTGATTAACGGAAAACAGGCTCAGCATGTCTATATATGACGAGTTTAGACGATTTTTCCTCGTGCAGGTTCTGCATCACGGCCTGGGGGTGCTCTCTACGTTTTCCGATGAGAACCTCATCCGAACCACCTACTGGATGGAAAGAATCACCAAGCGGGATCATTATAAGCGCGCCATCACGATGATCCGCGAGATGTTCCGTAACGACCATCCCAGCTTCACCGTGTTCAAAAAAGTCCTTCGAGAAACCAGCCCCCGTCACCGCAAGGCCCTTGTCAAGGCGTTTATCATAAACCAGCTCCTCATCGGGAGCAACCGCAGAAAGAGCTTTTCCGAAACCCCCGGCGGCTTCTATCCTCCCGGGCTTATGGTTCTCTCTCCCACCATGCGCTGCAACCTCAACTGCTTCGGATGTTATGCCGGGAGCTACCGACGGGATGAGGAGCTTTCCTTCGACGTCCTGGATCGGGTCATCAACGAGGGCAAGGAGATCGGCATGTTCTTCGTGGTGGTTTCCGGGGGAGAGCCCTTTTTCCGGAAAGACCTGATGGACCTTTTCGAAAAGCATCATGACGTGGCATTTCAGGTATACACACACGGCGGGCTCCTGGATGAACCGTTAGTCCGGCGCATCGCCCGTGCGGGGAATATCCTGCCCGCCATCAGCATCGAGGGATTCGAGGAGGAGACGGATTTAAGAAGGGGCGAGGGGCATTATAAAAGGGTCATGGAGGCCATGCGTCTGCTCAGGGAGGATGGGGTCCTCTTCGGATTTTCAGCTACTGCCACAAGGATAAATACCGACCTGATTACCAGCGATGTGTTCGTCGATCACATGGTGGATATGGGCTGCACCATCGGGTGGTACTTCACCTATGTCCCCATCGGACGGGAGCCGAACCTTGAGCTGATGCAAACCCCCGAGCAGAGAGACAGACTACGTCGCTGGGTTCGCCATGTCCGAAACACCAAGCCCATACTGGTAGCGGATTTCTGGAACGACGGCCCGGTGGTGGGGGGCTGCATCGCGGCGGGAAGGAAATATTTTCATATCAACTCCCAGGGGGACGTGGAACCCTGCGTATTCTGTCACTTCGCCGAGCACAACATCAAGGACACGTCCCTGAAGGTGGCGCTTAACTCCAATTCGTTTTCATTTATCCGTTCCTGCCAGCAAAAAAACAGCAATCACCTTCGGCCCTGCATGATCATCGATCACCCGGAGGTCTTCCGGGAGGTTTCCTCGATGGACGGGGTCTACTTCACCCACGACGGGGCGGACAACGTCGTATCCGAGCTCTCAAATTTTCTCGATCAATATGCCAAGGATTATGCCGTATATGCCGAAAAGGCCTGGAATGAAGAGTACTGATCGTATTTTTCAGATCTACGCAATACCGGCGGTCCTTGTTCTCTTCCTCCTGGCTGTTTCCTGTACGACCATCACGCCGAACGCGAAGATCGCTCCGGAAGCCTTCGCACCCCGCATCACGCTCGAGGAAGCGCTGTCGCTCCGGGATGTCCTTGGCGGGATTGATACCCTCCGGGGCACGGTGCGGATAACGATGGATATGGGAGACGGGACGGCGCCCCGAAGCATCGCCGGGTACTTGGCGATCCACACCCCGGACGCCGTCCGCTTCACCTATATCGGACCCTTCGGTGTTGTGCTGTTTGAAGCGGTGGCGAACGGTGATGTGTTGACCCTGTTTTTACCCCAGCAAATGATCGCATATACCGCCGACACCGGCTCCAACGGGGAGGGGGCGGATCGTATCGATATTTCAAACATGCCTTTTTCCGATTTCTTCAATGCGTTGACGAAGGATGATGACGATTGTGTGTTTTTCCTGGAGCATCGAGAGAGGGAGACGACTCTCTACGGCATATCGCCTGTTCCCGGTGAATCCGACATGTCGTGGGAGATCACCGAGAAGGTTGTCATCGACCGGGAGACCATGCATCCTTTGATCCGGGAGCGATTTGCAGACGGCGTTTGTGTATCCCGGACGACCTATGAGGATTTCCAGGAGGTCGACGGTCTCCTGATTCCGGCGACGATTGTGATTACGGATCTTGTTCTGGGACAGACGATGTCCATCACCCTCAAGGGTCTCACAATCAATGAATCCATGACGGACGAGGTGTTCGAAACAACCCCGGAAGAACCCTGGACGATCATGCCCCTGGACCAGTTCAGCCCTCCCACATTCTGATCGATACTCCCTCCCCAGTGTGAACCGTTTTTAAAATGAGTGAACATAACATACAGAGAGCAGGAACGTTTTTGAAGGAGAAATTATGAGATATCTGCACCTGACGGCCGTCCTGGCGCTTATCTGTCTTGTCGCTCTTCCCGCGACGTACGCCTGGGGAGAGACCGTCTCGAAATCGAAAAGCCTGACCATGGAGAAATGGGAGACGATTGACATGGAGGTCGGCGGGCTGGTTCTCAAGGAGGTTCGATTCACCACCGATACCAAGGGGACCACCGGCAGGTTCGGCCTGAGCGCAACCAGCGGCCCCTACATGACATTTGTCGTCTACAATAATACCGCACACGAGATAGACTACGGCATCGCCGTGGCCCTTTTTGACAAGAACGGAAAGCTTGTCACCGCCGGCTCCTTCAGTCATACCGGAGAGCTGGATCCGGGCGAGCGGCACGAAGGCACCATCGTGTTCGGCGAGGTGAACCGCTGTTTCACCGAGGCGGTTAAATACCAGGTCGTTATGGAGACCTATTAGCGTGAAACGGGACGCCGAAACGCCGGGGTATCCCTCTCGCAATGCGGGCCCCGGCGTGTTCGTACTTCTGTGTGTCCTGACGATTAGTGCGGGTCTTTTGGATCGAAGCGAGGGAACCCGTTTCCTTGTTCTGGCGTCGCTTCTTCTCCTGATCCATTGGTGGGTGCTCGGCATCTTCTGGATCAGGGCTGCTCCCTTCGGAGGCGCCCTGTGCCGCCTTTCCGGGAGGGAGGACGTCGTCGCCCTGACGTTTGACGACGGGCCGCATCCCGACTATACCGGGATTGTGCTGGACGTTCTGGCGCGGCACGGTGCGAGGGCGACGTTTTTCGTGTCCGGCCGTATGGCGGACGAACACCCGGACATCATACGGCGTATCGTATCCGAGGGACATGAGATCGGCAACCACACCATGCACCACCGGCATCTCATTTCCCTTCAGCCCTTCAGAGAGCAACTGAAAGAGATCGAGGCGTGCCAGCGACTGCTGGTGGAACGGTTCAACATCACCCCACGCTGGTTTCGTCCCCCCATGGGGTACACAACCCAGGCGACCTTCCGGGCCGCCCGCCGCCTCGGTCTTATGGTTGCGGGGTGGCACGTGAAGGGCTGGGATACGTTTTTTACCGATCCGTGGCGTATTGTTCGTCACGTCAGCCGCCGGGTGAGGCCGGGATCGATCGTACTGCTTCACGACGGCACCACGCTGGCGAGGCCCTCGGACGGCGGAGGGAAAAAGCGGGTCTCCGCCAGGTTTCACCGAAACGCCACGATAACGGCGCTCGATGCCATCCTCAATGAGCTCTCCAAAAAAGGGCTTTCATCCGTAACCCTCACGGAGCTGGTATATGGACGTGAACAATAGCATGGGGCGCAAAACATTCCTCACAGCACTGCTTCTGATGGTGCTTGTGGTTCCCGCGGCCTATGGGGAGAGTGAGGCGGATACGGTACTCGCCGGGATGGAAAATTTCTGGAGCGGTGTGGAGACCTTCGGCGCAGATTTCCGACAGGAAAAGAGCCTTGCGCTCTTTTCCGATACTATACACTCAACGGGAACCCTGTTGTTTAAAAAACCGGAACGAATGCTGTGGCGATACGATCCCCCGGACGACACCGTTATGAGCATCTCTCCCGGGCAGGTGATGTTTTACTTCCCCGGTCTCAACCAGGCGCGGATCATCCATCTTTCGGGCGATGATAATACGATGGACCTTGCGCCCATGGGTTTCGGCATGGGAGGGGGAATGGATGAGATGAAGGATCGTTTCGACGTGACGATGAAGAAGGATGGGAAAACCATCGAGGTGACGTTCATCCCGAAAGAAAAAAACGACGGCAATGGGATGGAAAAGGTAGTCATCCGTATAGATGAAGAATATATGCCGATCGCCGTCGCCTTTTATGAGACCGGGGGCGACGTGACGGAGCTCGTTTTTTCGAATCAAAGAATCAATATATCGCTGGATGCGGATGCTTTTGACGTTCAACTCCCTCCGGGGACATCCATAGAGACCATCGGCGCCGGAGAATAACGGAGTAGGGGGGAGGTGCTCCCCTATCTCATGTTCACGGAGAAAAACGGGCCTTCCATCAAAAAAGGTCCGTTTTTTTTGTTTTTTTGAAAAAAAGACGGCGACAATCCCTCACACGGCATAAAAGGTGAAAAAAAGGGTTGACACGGGGCCTTAATATTATATATAATTTTGCAAAACTTATACTACATTTAATTTAATTTCGCAAAAAAGGAGTCGAGACCATGCGGTCGAAAACCGTTGCGCTGGCGATAGTATGCCTGCTCCTTGTGTCGTCCACGGCATTTGGATGGGATACGGAATATCATGTTCAAATGGTCAAAGACGCCATTGCCCTGTGTCCGTACGAGTTGCGTGTTTTTATGAGTACATACATTGAGGATGTGCTGAGGGGCGCCGTCGATCTGGATACGATACTTGCTACTCCGAGCGGATATGCCTTCAACTATAGAAAGCATTACTACATTCCCGAAGGGGATCGGGGGGACGCCCCGGACGAAGTCGAAAAGCTCGCCCTGAACGTAATGGAGCTTTTAATGGAGGATATCGACGAGAAGAATGTGATCGCCTATCGTATGGGAATGGTCAGTCATTATGTCGCCGATTCCATTCAGCCGAAGCGGTATATCGGCGTTGCCCCCCGATATCCGCTGGAATTTCTCATCTCCGAAAGCTACCTCACCGTTACGTACGATGGTTTTCATTCCATTGTGAATTACTCGGAAGACCTGAAGGGATTTGTCGATTACATCTGGTATAAGAGTCTGACCGATGATGATTACTATAATGCCGCCGTTAATTTCATCGTCGATACATGGACGACGATCTGGGGCAAGAGCGGTATACCCTTCGGTGAAATGGTTGTCGTCGGATCGAAGATACGACCGGAACCGGTGGAAGCTGTCGTCGAGGAGGAGGAAGCTCCATTCGAGCCGTCGGTCTATTTCGATCTTGAAAAGCTCGGTGAATCGGAAGTCTTCGACGAAACCACCATCGACCTGGAAAAATATACAACAACCGAGGAAGGTGTCACTCCCGAGGGAGGTATTCCCGGAGAGATTCCGGAGGTTCCGCCTGAAATTCCGCCCGAGATTCCACCCGAGGAACCGACCAACGGAGAGTCGGAAGGATCCCCGGAGGATAGCTCTTCGCCGCCCGATTTTTAAGATGGAGCGGGATCGGATAGAGAGTCTTTAGGGAAATCAACAGATAATGTACACGGTCTGTATCGTGCGGAGTTGTGGGAGGATATTTATATCTATAGATGATACTGAGGTGGATCGATGGTGTCATGGAGAAGCACCGATAGGATATTCAGGGCGTTTTTCCTCGGATGTATCGTCCTGATATGTACAGGATGTGCCGCGAACACGCCCTTTGTTGTGGACGAATACGATCAGGTCAATGAGGTCCTTACCGACCTGGAGCAAAATTACGAGGCTGAGAATACGGATGCCTTCATGAAAAGGGTCGGTCGGGATTATATGCTCGATTACTCGGCGTTGGAGCGGTCGGTCAACGAGGAGCTTGACGACTTTACCGGATTTGACATCGATCTGTATGTGGATCGGGTATCGATGGACGACGATACCGGTATGATCTTCGCCGAAACCCACTGGACCAAGCGGCGGATTTCGCTGAATACCGGAAGGGAATTCATGATAGAAGGGGAGACCGTATTCATCTTTCGCGCCCTCCCCGACGGGAACCTAATACTGAAGGGTATGAAGGGTGATCCGGTCTTCGGTAAACGGTGAGGATGCCCATGGAGTGAATAGAGAAAAAATCCTGACGGATTACCGGAGCGAAATACCTACCAATAAAAAACCCCCTCATGTCGAGGGGGTTTTTATTGTAAAATGCTTCGAAAGCATCACCCATCACCCGGGGCGGGCGATTGCCGTTGTTTCTATGAATGTCCTTACACGCCCAAGAGTCGCTTGACCAGCTCCACCCCGGCCTGGGCGTCTTCTCCGTACCCGTCGGCGCCGATCTCGTCGGCGAATTTCTGGTTGAGGGGAGAGCCGCCGATAATGAACTTGAATTGATCCCTCACGCCGTTTTCCGTGAATACGTCGATGACGTCCTTCATGGCGGGCATAGTGGTGGTCAGCATGGCGGACATGCCGATGATGTGAGGATTGGCCTCCTTGGCCTTGTCAAGGAAGGTCTGGGCCGGCACGTCGACGCCCAGGTCGATGATATCAAAGCCGTTGCCCTGCAGCAGTGCGGACACGATATTTTTTCCGATATCGTGGATATCGCCTGCCACCGTACCGAGCATGACGGTTCCCTTCGCCTGATAGTCCCCCTCCTGGAGCATCGGTTTGAGAAGCTTGAAGGAGTTATCGTACGCCTTCACGGACATGAGCACGTCGGGCAGAAAATAGTCCCCCTCCCGAAACAGCACGCCTACTTCATCCAGGGCGGGAAGGAGTCCGTCGTTCAGGATGGCGACGGCGCTCAGGCCCTCGTCCAGCGCCTTTTGTGTCAATTCTTCCGTCTCATCGATGTTCAGCTCGACGATTGCTTCCTTCAGCTCGTCCAGTATCTGTGCGGCCATATATATATCCTCCTTTACATATCCTGTGTCGGTTGTTAACGCTCAACGCGCGGCATATATACCTCATGATTTTTCATAAAGTCGATCCGATTGATATTACGCCTCCCACTCGGCGGCGAAGAAATCATCAACCGAGCGTTCCTCGACCGTTTTCACATACCGATCCAGCTCGGAGATGAGCTTCGGGTCCAGTTCCCGGGGCTGGTGGTCGGCGAGTATTTTTTTCGCCTTCTCTCTCGCCAGAATCGCCATGTCGCGCATTCCCTCCCGCTCCCAGACGTCTCTCTTGTCCAGGTTCGAGAGTTTTGTCATCAGGTGTTCCGTTCGGAAGTGCTGCTGGGTGTGCGGCTCCATAAGAAAATTGCCGTCCGGGCCGACGCGTTGGATCACATCCAGGGCGATGTGGGTCCCGTCCACGGTGACACCGCCTATGGCCCGCTCGATGGACGAGGCGAGCTCATCATCGATAAGGACAAGCTCGTGGGCGCCGGCGGTGGTGGATTCCAGGGTTCCGGCGCAGGTTATCAGGTTGACGCCGCCCATGGCCGCAAGCGTCATCGAGCGCATTCGCTCCGCGCCGCACTGGACGTCCATCGTCTTCGATTCCGTCGCCCCGGCCACGCCCCGGCAGGGGAGGTCGTAATGGTGGGCCATCTGCGCCAGAGAGGCGCTGATGATGCCGGTCTCCACCGATCCCAGGGCGGTGGTCCCCCGACGCATTTCCGAGATCGTCGAGACGGTGCCGTACATGACCGGGGTACCGGGATTCACCGCCTGGGCCATGACCACGTGCGAGAGGACCTCGGCGTTGTGCTGGGCGATGAGCCCCGCCAGGGTCACGGGCGCCGTGGTGCCGGCCATACACTCGGGCGAAAGCAGCGCCGGTTGCCCTGTTTCCGCCAGGATCATCAATCCCTCAAGCTGCATCTGTGCCGATGAGAGGGGGCTCTGAATGCTGACGATGACAAGATACGGATGCCTCTTTTCTATGGCCACACGGCCCCCAACCGCGATGGAGAGCATCTCCATCATGTCGGTGGTTGCCATGACGCCGAAGGCGCCCATGCCCGAGGACTTTCTGCAGTTGACAAACCAGTCCCTGAAGGTCTTGACATGCACGGTGTGCATTGGGATGTCGGTGGGGGTGATGTCGGTCTGGTTTGTGTGGATGTTCTCGGATGCATCGATGAGAATCATGTGGTTGAGGTTGTGTTGCCGGGTGGATTCCACATATTCACCTGAGATGAGGTCGTACATATTCACCGCGGTTCCGAGACCTCCGTAGATACGGGCCTCGGGGTTCATGGTCCACTGAAGCTGTGGGTCCGCGCCCGAGATGATAAATTCCCGGGGCGCCTTTCCTACGTGGTCCGATACGACCTTCGGCGGAAAGGAGACGACCTTCGTCCCCTCGTTTACCACACAGCCGATGTCCGCGAGAATGCCGCGTATCTTCTTCAGCTCCACCTTCACGCCCACCGTCTCGAGAATCTCCATGCTGGCGTCGTGAACGGCGAGTATGTCCTCATCGGTGAGGGGGCGATACGTTCGGATATTCATGTGTATTTCCTTTGTTTGCAATTCATATCGGACTCCATCAGGTATCGCACCGCGATCAGACCGCATTTGCGACTCCGGTCCGATCTATCCCTCCCATTCCGCCGCATAGAAGACGTCGAGGTCCCGCTCTTCAACCTTCTTGCAGAAATCATCCAGCTCCTTTTTCAGCTTCGGGTCTATGTCCCTGGGGGTGTGTTTCTTCAGGATGGTCTTGGTCCTCTCCCGGGCTCGATCGACCATCTCTTTCGATCCCTCCTTCTCCCAGATATCCCGTTTTTCCAGGGAGGCGAGCTTGGTCATGAAGTGCTCGGATCGAAACAACTTCTGGGTGTGGTCTTCCATCAGGTAGTTGCCGTCTGGGCCGATTCTCTCTATCACCTCTTTCGCCAGGCTCTCCTCGGTGACCTCGATTCCCCGAACCGCCCGCATGACGCTTCCGATGATCTCGTTGTCGACGACCGAAAGCTCCTGGGCGGTGGCGGTGGTGGATTCGATCATTCCCACACACGTGATGTAGTTGCCGCCGGCAAGAGCCGCGAGCAGCATGGATCGAGTCCGCTCGACGCCGCACTGGAGGTCCATCGTCTTGCTCTCGGTGCCGCCGGCGACCACCCGGCAGGGGATGTCGTAGAAATGAGCCATCTGGGCGGCGCCGGCGCTGATCATCCCGCATTCCACCGATCCCAGGGCCGAGGTGCCGCGGCGCATTTCCGCGATGGTCGAGACGCTCCCGTAGAGCACCGGACATCCCGGGTTGGCGGCCTGGGCCATGACCAGGTGCGCAAGGACCTCCGCGTTGTGCTGGACCATCAATCCCGCGAGTGTCACCGGGGCCGTGGTTCCCGCCATCGCCTCGGGCGATAAAATCACCGGCAGGCCGTATTCGCCGAATACCAGCATCCCCTCGAGCTGGATCTGTGCCGTGGAGAGGGGACTCTGAATGCTGACAATGCCCAGCATCGGGTGGGTTTTCTTCAGGTTTTCCCGTCCCCCCATGACCAGCGCCATCATCTCCGTCATGTCTTTACTGGGTAGAACCCCGTAGGCTCCCATGGAATAGGGCTTTGTGGCGTTGAGAGCCCAGCCCCGGATGGTTTCGGTGGTGATGGTCTGCATCGGAATGTCGGTAGGCCAGATGTCCATCTGGTTCACCACGATATTATCCAGGTAGTCCATGATAATGATATGATCGATGGTATCCTGAAGCGTGGTGGGCCGATACTCCCCGGTTTCGAGATCATATATATTTATCGCGGTGCTCAATCCGTTGAACATCTGCGCTTCCGGGTTGAGCACCCATGACTTCTCCGGATCGGGGCCGCTCAGGGTGAATTCCCGGGGGGCTTTCTTGATATGTTCCTCCACGACCTTGGGCGGGAACTTCACTATCTTTTCAGATTCATCGACCGAACAGCCGCAGTCCGCCAGAATCTCTCTGAGCTTTTTCAGATTCACCCGCACACCGGTTTTTTCCAGAATTTCCAGTGACGTATTGTGGATCGCCTGGATTTCCTTTTCATCATAGACCTGAAATTTTGAACTTTTCATGGGCATGCTCCGTTTAGCGGGATGGTTACACATTTTATGTTGATACATACCATTGCTTTTTCTCCCTGTCGTCAAAAATCAAAGGGACTCTCCGACGATCCCTTTGAGATTCTTCGCATGGCCTTGTATTTTATATATCCTGGCAGCAGTTTCAAGAGTTTTATGCGATCCAGGGGATTTTTTTTGATGATTTTTGTATAGGATTTCCAGCGCTGAGGATTTTTGTAAAACGCCGCCATCATGTTGGAAGAAGCCCGCTCCAGCGCCTCTTTAGTGATCGTATTCGGCACGAACACCATATTGACGGCGTTCATCAGCTCCCAGGTTTCGTCGAACTCGCCGTGTTCCCTGATCGTCTTGTAGTCTTCACAGCCGGGGTAGGGGGTATACTTTGAAAAATTGACGAAATCAAAGGGGAGCTCTGCAAGAAGGCGTCCGGTTTCTTCAAGACTCTGTTCGGTCTCCCCCGGAACACCGATCATGAAAAGGCCCTTGACCATGATTTGGGCATCATGCGTAAGAAGGACCGCCTCCTTGGCCCGATCCAGCGAGACCTTCTTTGAGAGATCGTCCAGGAGTTTCTGACTTCCCGACTCGATGCCGTAGTTGATCATCCAGGCCCCGGCGCGCTTCATTATCTCCAGGAGTTTTCGGTCCACCAGATCGACCCTGGCGTCACAGTTGAAGGTGATATCGAAGGGGAGGTTGATGATCGCCTCCAGCAATTCTTCGAGGTGCGCCCGGTTGCTGGTGAAATTATCGTCATAGAAGATGATATGTGAGATGTCGTAATCGGTTTTAAACTTTCGGATCTGTTCGATGATGTAGTCGATGCTGTGAAAGCGATATCGTTCTCCGAAAACCCCCCGGTCGCAGAAGGTGCAGCGGTAGGGACACCCTCTGCTCGAGACCAGGGTGACGGCCGTCCCCATCGGTGAATGAAGTATCGGCGGATGATAGGCGCTTGGAAATCTCTCGAACAGATCCACCGCCGGGGGCGGAAGCGCATCCAGGTCGTCGATGAGGGGTGGGCGCTCGTTCGATATGATTCGGGGTCCGTCCCGGTAGACCGCCCCCGGCACACTCCTCGGCGTCTTTCCGGACAGGAGGGTTCTGAAGAGCTCCAATGCCGTGGACTCCCCCTCGCCCAAAAATCCGTAATCGATTGCGGGGAAACGTGTGAGGGTTCGCTCCCAGGCGGCGGTCACGTGTGGCCCCCCCAGGACCGTCGCGACGTCGGGGTTGTGTTGTTTGATTTCTTCCGCGATGAGCGATGCGGCGTCGACGGTGGATGTGTATCCGGTCAGGCCCACCACCCGGGGACGGTGCGCCGTCGCCCAGGAGACCACCTCCCGTACCGACATTCCCAAAGCCTGGGCGTCGAGGATGGACACGGAGAGGCCGTTTCTTTTGAGCGTCGCCGCCAGTGAGGCGATGCCCAGCTGGGGGAGGGAATTGAGGAGGGGGCGGACGAACCGCGTTTCCGGCGTGAGCACCTCCGACGGTGGATTGATCAGCACCACCGCATCCCCGTTGTTTTTCGTCGAATGTACCATATTATTCGGTATGGGGCTCCACCACCACCTTGCCGTCGACCTCTCCCCGGCGTGCGGCCTCGAATATCTCCGGCATCTCATCCAAAGCCACGATGTCCGAGATGATGGCGCCGGCGGATTCCGGCTTTCGGGCTAAATACGACAGGGCGAGGCGGTTGTCCGCGGGCAGGGATGAAAAGGCGGGGAGTATGGAGACCTCCCGCATGATCATGGAAAGGGGATGGAGCGTCATCGGCTCGAAGCAGATGCCGGTGAGGGTCACCCGCCCCCCCGGTCTGACCAGCTCCACGGCGTCGGTCATGGCGTGGGGATTTCCGGTGCACTCGATGGCGACATCCGGCCCGAGGCCGCCGAAGGCGTCCCGGACGTTCTGGTAGTATCCGTCGTCCGTGGGGGAAAAGACGATCCCCGCCCCGAGGGATAGTGCCGTATTCAGCCGTTTATGAGACAGGTCCGCGACGCCCAGGGGCGAGGGGTTCACATCAGACGCCAGGAGCAGGGCGGACAGGCCGATGGGTCCCGCCCCCACTATCAGTGCGGACTGTCCCGATTTCAGCCCGGATGCGGCGATGGCATGGGCGGGCACGGCGAAGGTGTCGGTAAGGGAGGCGATCCTGAGCGTCATGCCTTCCGGCACGGCGTAGAGCATCGGCTCCGGGATGCACACGAAGTCCGCGAAGCCGCCGGGGAGGTAGCCGGTGCCGATGGATGTCTTTTTGAGGCACAGGTGGGTGTTTCCCATCAGGCAGACGGGGCACTCGCCGCAGCCCACCGGCCGGGGCGTCACCCGGTCGCCGACGGAGACGGACGTCACCCCCTCCCCGATCGTCTCCACGATTCCTGCGACCTCGTGGCCCATGATGAAGCCGTCGGCCACCGTATCCGCGTTGACCATCTCCGTGTCCGAACCGCAGATGCCCACGGAGAAGACCCGCACCAGGACTTCCCCCGGTTTCGGGACGGGCATATCCGTCTCAATCAGTTTCAACCGCTTGTTTTTCTTGTCATAGACGACTGCGCGCATTATGTCTCACCGCCATAGATATGTATTGAAAAAACCTGTTGTATCATCGATTATGCCGCCTCGTGCCGTCTCATCGACCGCACCGTATCAGAAGCTGTGATGCGGGTGTGACCGCTATCGGTTCGATAAAAGAGATCGATGTCCTTTCGGGCGTATCCTCGAAGGCCGCGTCCACGCGTCGTCCGCCGAGGGTCACGGATCCCCCCCCTCGATAATCAGGGGACAATAACAGCCTCTTTATCTCCAGTTCACCCCCCAGGGCGATAAGAAGAGCCGTCTTCCCCGATGCCGTGATCCGCTGGCGGTAGCTCCCCCAGGCTGTGCCCGTGGCCCAGAACGAGGCGAAGTTTTCCCGCTTGATTTTCGGGGCGAACCCGTACGTATGATCCGGCGCGTTGAAGGTGAAGCCGGAGAGCGCCGGTATCAGGCCGTAACTGGCCAGGGCCCGGACGTAGTGGCTGCCGCACTCCATTTCATTATAGGGATTTCTCATGCGCCCGTCGTAGCGGGCGCGCACGCCCTTCACGATGGAAAGCCCCTCGTCGATGAACCCTTCGGCGATGAGGTGGACCGCCACCTGGTACTCGATACCGGTCCATACCTCGTCGGAGTAGACGAACGGGTACGCGGGACGGCCGCCGTTCGGCCATGTGCACAACAAGAGCCCCGGCTCACCCTCCACGGCGAAGACCCGCTGACAGGAGGCGTGGCCGGTCAGGTCCCGCTTCCAGTTGTGGGTAAATATTGATGTGAGGGCCGTCCGGACATGATCCGAATCGAACAGGTACCCCAGGCCGAAGATAGTCGCCATGCACTGCCCGAGAAGCTGGTCGCTCAGGCATCCCGAACCGTACTGATATTTCGGCTCCATTCCCTCGGCGCCGTCCATTACATCCCCGCTCATGCTCACATCGGTCGTCACCGGGGAGAGGTCCTTTGCGTCGGGATCGACGATCTGGATGAAGTATTTCCCGTTAAACAGCATCTCGTCTGCTTTGCGTCCGCCGCTTTCCAAGAGCCGTCGGTATTCATTCGCGGCTGCGTCGTCGCCCACAGAGAGGGCCATCCGCACGGCGGCCGCCAGGGCCCCCAGGTACATCCCGGTGATCATGCCGTTGGGTCCGTAGAACTCGATGTCGTAGGTGTTGTGCTGAAGACCCTCCATCACGCCGTCCTTGTCTTTGTCCCAGTATTCCCAGGCGTATTCCAATGATTTCTTGACGGACGGCCACAGCTTTGCGAGCCAGTCTCGATCGCCCGAGAGGGCGTACTCCCGCCAGACCTGCATGATCACGCCCATCTGCCCGTCCGCCGCCGGGTGAAAGGCCTCCCCCACCCCGGCGGAGCCCCCCGCCGCGGTCGACTCCGCCATCTTCACCCCCAGAGGCACGGCGGTGCGAAAGGCCATGCGCCCATCGGGAAAGAGGTTGTACCGATAGGCCGTCTCCTTGAGGGAGCGCTCCAGGGAGGGGAACAGGAAGGCCAACGCCTGGGTGTAGTTCCAGACGTGGGAGCAAGACCCCTCGCAGCAGCCGTCCTGGGCGTGGCAGCCCTCGAAGTTGTAGAACTCACCATTCTCGAGCATGATACAGCTTGTAGAGCGGATGGTCGATATCTGGCTCGACACCGCGTCCAGCACGTACTCAGGCAGGGTCGAGGAGAAAAGGGCGTCGGTGAACTCGGCGGTTTTTTCGTACAATCGCCGATGATGCCGACCCAGGTATGCGGCGGCGGTGAGGGCGTCGGGAAATCGCTTGGCGTAGTAATTGGTCCATTTTGGTTTCTGACCGATATGCTCCGGGTCCGCGTTGTCTTCGGTGAGGTCCGGGCGCCAGTATGCCTCCATGGTGGGGAAGGACCAGGTCAGATACAGCGGCAGGGTGACGGATCCTCCCGGAGGTATGGTTGCGATCATCCCCAGGGTGCCCACGTCCCCCACCAGGGGCGGGTATATGCGGTCGGTCACCCGGCCGGTGGCGGAGACCTCGTTCCAAAACGCGGTGAGGTTGTCGTACCAGGCGCCCCGAACCCAGGCCCGGGTGTGGGTGAGGTCGGTGTGCGTCGTGAAGAGCCCCATGGATCCCCACCGGGGGCTCTCGGGCTTCTCTTTCCGGCTTGTCATGAAGAGGCCGCGCACACCGTCCTTTTCTGCGAATTCGGTATAGTTTGTGAAATCCCCGTCCACCGTGTTGTGGAGGTTTGAGAGCAGCGAAGCCTCCACCTCCCGGTCCGTCGGATTTTCGATGTGAAACAAAAACACCGCCCCGGGGATGGAGCTGTCGTCCACGTTGTGGGGTATCAGCGGGTTGTATGCGGTGACGGAAGGTACAACCGGCATGAGGGGGTCGGAAAAGGAGATCTCACAGAAGGGGTAGCGTCCCCGGAAACGGCAGTGCTGCATGTGGGGGAGGCCCGCCCCCGCAAGGCGGTTGGCGCCGAATCCAATGCCGGAAAAGTGGCCCGGCCCACTCCCGCCCAGGCCGCGGTTGGACCTTTGGGCCAGCACCCGGGTGACCGGCTCTTTCCCTCGCTCCTTCGCCCAGAGGGTGAAAAAGCAGAAGGTATTGATGGACCCCTTGTTCGGACGATTCTGAATTTCCCAGTCGATCAATCGCCCCCGTCCGGTGATGGAGAGCGTGCCGGTGCCGATACCGCCGATGGGGAAGGCCACCTCATCAAGGTGATGACCCTTCAGCGCTTTCGGTCCGCCGAATCGGCGGAGGTCCTTTTTCGAATAAGGTTCGGACGGCGTCATGGTGTGTTTCCCGCATCGAGTATGAAGAAATACTATACCATACTTGTACCCGACTGTGTACCGCTTCGAGACACGTGGAGCACTTTTTGAAGACGTACAGCGATTTGTGATGAGTCCTATACCCCGTTACCTGTTGTGGACTATTGACCATCGGTACGGAAAAAAACCTTGAAGTACAACTTCATATCAGATAGAATCGAAAAATCCTGTCGCCGTTTCTGATTGGGCAGGAACAAGACCATTCAACGTTGATGCGAAGGAACATATGAGCCCGAAACGAAAAAAACGGATGACCGGTGCCCGGATCCTCTACAACGTCCTGATGGAAGAGGGGGTTGATGTGATTTTCGGGTATCCGGGCGGCGCGAATCTTCCCTTTTACGATGTGCTGTGCGATTCAAATATCCGGCACATCCTCGTGCGCCACGAACAGGCGGCGGCCCACATGGCCGATGGATACGCACGGGCGTCCGGCAGGGTGGGGGTGTGTCTTGCCACCAGCGGTCCCGGGGCCACAAACCTGGTCACCGGCATTGCAACCGCCTATCTGGATTCATCGCCGATCGTGGCCATCACCGGACAGGTCGAGCGTCGATTCATCGGCACGGACGCGTTTCAGGAGGTGGACATCGTCGGCATCACCATCCCCATCACCAAGCATAATCAGCACATCATGACGGCTGGTGAAATAGTGCCGGCGGTGAAGACCGCGTTCTGGCTGGCGAAGGCGGGCCGCCCCGGTCCGGTGCTTTTGGACATCCCCCGGGATGTGCTTCTCGAGGAGGCGGTGTATGATCCGGATGTGGTGGTGACCCTGGAGGGGTATAATCCGATTATCTCCGGCCACAGCGGGCAGATCAAGCGGGCGGCGAAACTCCTTTCCGGAGCGAAGAATCCGGTCATCGTCGCCGGCGGCGGAGTGATTCGCTCCGGCGCAACCGATGAGCTGATTCGACTTTCCCAACTGCTGGGGGCGCCGGTACTGACGACCCTGATGGGGAAATCCGCCGTGCCCCCGGATTATCCCTACTATCTGGGGATGATCGGCATGCACGGGACCAGCCGGGCGATGGAGGCGGTGAAACGGGCGGACGTGATCGTGGCGGCGGGGGCCCGATTCGGCGACCGCGCGGTGCTGTCGTACGACGCGTTTGAGAAGATGGCGAAATTTATTCAGATCGATATCGATCCCGCGGAGATCGAGAAGACCGTGGAAGTCGATATCCCCATTGTGGGAGATGCGGGCAAGATTCTTGAGGAACTCAACAACCGGCTCGAAAAAGACCACGCGAACGACATCACCGCTAAGCCTCCGCCGACGGGTGAGCTGGAGCGATACGAACAGACCGAAACCATGGGTATCCCGGCGGCGATCGAACTCCTCTCAAAAAAGAACCTGGACGCCGTGGTGACCACCGATGTGGGAAGACACCAGATCTGGGCGGCGAAATATTATCAGAGCACCGGCCTCGATACGGGCATGTTCATCACCTCCGGAGGACTGGGGACGATGGGATTCGGCCTGCCCGCGTCCCTGGGCGCCAAGGTGGCCAGGCCGGATAAAAGAGTGATATTGATAACCGGAGACGGAAGCTTCATGATGAACATTCAGGAGCTTGCCACATCAAGCCACTACGACCTTCCGGTACTGGTGCTTTTGATGAACGATCACCATCTGGGGATGATACGCCAGCTTCAGGACGCCTTCTACGACGCGAAGTACATGGCGTGCGAGTTTCCGGAAAACGTGGATTTTGTGGCCGCGGCCCGGGCGATGGGGCTTGACGGCCGGCGGGTCACATCCATCGATCAGCTCGACGACGCCATTGAGGAAGGACTCAGGTCCAAGCACACCTTCGTGGTGGAGTGCCTGATCGACTCCCAGGAAAACATCCCGTATCGGACGTACGAGGACTGAAACAAGGAGCGGAGATCATGCAAAAGATCATCTCGATACTGGTGGAGGACAAGCCGGGCGTGCTCATGCGTATCGCCGGCCTTTTCTACAGGCGGGGGTTCAATATCGACGCCCTGAGCGTCGGCAATACGGAAATCCCCGGCAAGAGCCGCTTTACCATTACCGTCAACGGAGACGAGGCGGTATTAGAGCAGGTCAGAAAACAGGTCCAGAAGCTGGTGAATGTACACCGAACGGCGGAGCATGATATGGATAACTCCCAGCTTCGGGAATACGCCCTGATCAAGATACACTTCACCGAGGGAACGAAGACCGAGATCCTGCACCTAGTGGATTTTTTCGGCGGGAGGGTCATCGATATTTTCGAGGGAACGGCGATCGTGGAGATCGCCGAGGAACAGTCGCGCATTGACCTGTTGTTCGCCAGGCTCGAGCCCTACGGCATCCTCGAGTCCCTAAGGACCGGGAAGGTGTCGATGTTTCGCGGAAACCGCTCCCTCAACCAGCCGCCGAAACTGATCAAGGTTTCGGGATAAAAGGAGTATCACATTATCACATCGACGAAAAGAGAGAGTATGGACAAGAAACTGGAACGGGTACTGAGGATATACCCGAAGGAGGAGGAAAAGGAATATACCATCTTCATCTTGTGTGAGAACAAGCCGGGAGTGACCGCCAACGTCGCCAACCACATCAGCCGGCGGGGATTTAACATCACCTCCTTCATCGGCGCCAGCACCCGGACGAAGGATATCTACAAGATCATTATCAAGCTGATGGCGACCCCCACGGGCCTGAAAGGGGTGGTCAAGCAGATCGCCAAGCTCATTGATGTCCTGGAGGTACGGGAGTCCGAAAGCGAGGATTTTCTTGAATACGAGATGATCATGCTCAGGCTGAATCACAGCCCCGAAAAACACGGAGACATCTTTCAGGTGATCAACCACTATCACGGCGAGATCGTGGATCTTCACGACAACCGCATCACCATCGCCTTCAACGGCACGCCTGATAGGATTGAGACGATTTTATCGCTCTTGGAACATTTCGGCATCATAGATGTGGTCAGGTCCGGCATCGCCGTGATGAAGAAACACGAAAACAATAATTTTACCAATGATTCCGCGACACGGGAATGACCGCATGAGCGCCCGCCCGAATTTCGGCGTCGGTTTTTGATTATCACCTCGCCGGGTGTTCCATCATTCGGCCGTCGGGGTGTGACGCGGTCTTGTCCGACGGCAACAGGCCGCCCGAAACTCACGGCAGACGATTTTGCACAAAAGGCATAGGCCACACATCATGCCTCACCAATGTGCCCCGAGCCATTGGTCTTAAACGAGCCGTTGTTTCAGAGGACTCAGTCCCGAACCGAGGGGCACTTCCCGAGGCGCATCATGTATATCGACGGGTTTTTAGGAAGCGCCGTGGGCCGGACGCTTAAGGAGACGACGGCGTAAAAAAGGCAACAACCATACCGGACGGTCCGCACGACATATCTGTTCGATCGGATCGTTCATAATGTATTTTTCAGGGAGATTTCACATGGAAGAAAAAATCTGGTTCAAATCATACGCGGCGGGAGTGAAGCCGACCATCGAGTACGAAAAACTCACTCTCTCCGAGGCGCTGACCCGGTCGGCCGAGCGGTTCCCGAACAAGGTCGCCCTGAACTACATGGGCAGAAAAATTTCGTACCGTGAGCTTGATCGACTGGTCAATCGATTCGCCCGGGCGCTGCAGGACCTGGGGGTGAAGAAGGGGGACAAGGTGGCGCTGTGCCTTCCGAACCTGCCCCAGACGGTCATCGCGAACTACGCCACGTGGCGCGTCGGCGCCGTGACGGTACAGAACAACCCGCTCTACACCGAGCGGGAGCTGGCCCATCAACTCAATGATTCCGACGCCACGACTCTCGTGACCATGACGCTTCTTTTGCCGCGCATCGAGAAGATAAAAAAGGAAACGAAGCTCAAGCGCATCATCGGCTGTCACATCAATTCCTATCTGCCCTTTCCGAAAAAACAGCTCTTTCCCTTCGTCAAGAAGGAGATGTACAAAAAGGTCACGGAGACCGACGAAGTAAAGGTGTTCGCCGATATCATCGGCCGTTATTCGGCCGAGCCCTTTGAAGATCAAAGCAGGTGGGACGAGCTGGCGGCGCTCCTCTATACCGGCGGCACCACCGGCGTATCCAAGGGGGTCATGCTGCCCCATCAGAAATTAAGCAGCAACGTGCAGCAACTGGTGGAGTGGTTCAATGTCAGGGGGCCGGGTGAGGTCTCCATGGTGGGGACGTTTCCGATATTTCACTCCGCCGGATTCACCGCAATGCAGAACTTGAATATCTGGCAGGCCTGGGAGCATCACGTCATCCCGCGGCCGGATCCCCAGGGGATTATCGACATTCTCAAGAAAGAGAAAACGACCTGGCTTCCGGGAGTGCCCACGATTTTCGTGGGGCTCCTGAATAATCCCGAGTTTCGCAAGATGGACCTGTCGTTTATCGAGGGGTTCGTCTCCGGCGCCGCACCCCTGGCGATGGATACCATCAGGGACCTTGTGGATCTGACCGGCGCTACCATCTGCGAGATATACGGTCTGACGGAAGTTACCCTGGCGGCCGCGGGGGGTCCCTGGGGCGGTACCCTGAAGCCGGGCACCGTGGGTGTGCCGCTTCCCGATACGGACATAAAGATCGTCGAGGTGGAATCCGGAAAGAAGGAAGTGCCCATTGGTGAGGCTGGTGAAATCATCATCAAGGGACCCCAGGTGTTGGAGGGTTATTACAAGAAGCCGGAGGAGACCGAGAAGGTCCTGAAGGACGGGTGGTTCTATACTGGTGATATCGGCATCATGGACGAGGATGGATATATCACCATCGTCGATCGGAAAAAGGACATGATCATCGCCGGGGGATACAACATCTATCCCTTGGAGTTGGACGACATCCTCTTTGATCATCCGAAAATACTGGAAGCCTGCTGCATTGGAGTGCCGGATTCCTACCGGGGGGAGACGGTCAAGGCGTGCATCGTGGTAAAGGAGGGGGAAACCCTTACGGAGGCGGAGTTGATCGCTTACTGCAAGGAAAAAATGGCCGCGTATAAGGTTCCGAAGCTGGTGGAGTTTTTCGACGACCTGCCCAAGAGCACGGTGGGCAAGATACTGCGCCGAAAGCTGAAGGAGATGGAGATTGAAAAGGCCAAATCCGACGGGTGATCCGGATATCTTTTCGGAAAGCGTGACGTGAAGCAGAAGGGCGCAGGACATCATCCTGCGTCCTTTTTTCTTTATGATAATTGAGATTGTGTGACACGGAACAATGGGTCTGGTGGCGGAAACAGCCAAACCATCAAGATACAATACATTAAAATCATCATGGTTCGTCGAACACAAATAAGTTTTATGTTAAGCTGATATACAAAAATTTTGTCTCCGAAGGGGAGGGATGATATAATTTACAATACTGCGTAAACGCGCGGCGTATCACATCTTTGAGGCGGAGGGTACCCGTGCTGACACGATCAGGTAATGACACTATCGCATAAAAAGAGAGATACAATGAATCACACAGAATTTTGGACAGCTTTTCTTATTACAACGCTGGCCGGCCTTTCCACCGGGATAGGCAGCGTTATCTCCCTGTTCATCAGGGAGTTCAAGCACCGCTACCTCACAATCATGCTCGGGTTTTCGGCGGGCGTTATGATATATGTTTCGTTCGTAGAGCTTCTTGGAACGGCGATAGAGACCCTCGGTTTCATTCGCGGGAATGTATGGCTGTTTGCCGGCATCCTGTTTATATTTCTCATAGACGCCCTGATTCCCCATAACTACTTCGCGGAACGGGTGAAGGGGACGGAAGATGAACGACAGCTCATGTCCGCGGGCATCTTCACCGCCATGGGGCTTGCCATACACAATTTTCCCGAGGGAATCGGCGTAATGTTTTCGACCCTGGCGGACATAAACGTGGGCCTACCGCTGGCCATCGCCATCGCCGTTCACAACATACCCGAGGGGATCGCCGTCGCCATGCCGATCTATTACGCCACGAAGAACAGGAGGACAGCGTTTCTCTATTCGTTCGGGTCCGGTCTGTTCGAGCCGCTGGGGGCGATATGTGGCTACCTGATCCTCGCTCCGTTTCTGAATGATCACGTACTGGCGGCGACCCTTGCCGCAGTGGGGGGGATCATGATCTTCATCTCCTTCGATGAGCTTTTGCCCCTTTCCTTCAGACACGGTGAGGAACACGTGGCCCTGCTTGGGGTGCTGGGGGGTATGGCGGTAATGGCTGTCTCCCTGGGGTTGATGTGACCGATCGTGACGGGAAAAGAGATCAGTGGCCGTGGGGATGTGCCGTGTCGATTTTACATGCGGAGTCAGGAGAGCACGTGTCATCGCAGGATGAGCGTTTGGATACGAGCTTTCTATAGATGCCGACGGCAAGGAGAATTATCATCGCCGCCGCCAGAACACCCTTGACCGCCTCGGGGATGAATTCGGCCGAATCCCCGGCGTAGGCCCGGGGGGTGACGCCCAGGGTCGTGTAGAGATAATCTGTAAAAAGCCCCATGACGACGGCCACCACCGATATGGTGGTGACGTAGATAACCACGGCGCGCCTGCCCAGGTTTCCCGCCACCACCGAAAGAGAGGCGACGTTCGTGGCGGGCCCCGCCAAAAGAAACACCAGCGCCGCACCGGGACTGACCCCCGAAAGAACCAGAGCCGCGGCCAGGGGTGTGGAGGCCGTGGCGCAGATATATACGGGGATGCCCATCGCCAGCATGATGAGCATGGTCAGCACGCCCCCGCCCAGATAACGCTCCAAAAAGCCCGCAGGGGTGAGGGAGGTGAGGATTCCCGCGGCGACAATCCCGATCACGAACCATGGAGCGAAATCTTCAAACAGCTCACCAAAGGCGTATTTAATCGCCGCCCACATCTTTTCCCAAAACGAGTGGTGGTTTTTGTGCAGGTCTGCGGGGCAGTCCACACCACTGCAGCAGGCGTCCACCCGGCAGGTGATGTCGGGCCGTGCGGGCGCCTCCTGTGTTTCCGGCCCGCCGGAGACGACACCCAGGATGCCGGCGGTGATTGCGGACACGAACGCGGCGAGGGGCCTCATGATCGTCATGAGGGGATCCATGAGGGCATAGGTCACGGCGATGGAGTCCACCCCCGATTCCGGCGTCGAGATCAGAAACGACAGGACGGCGCCCCTGTTGGCCCCCTGCTTGGAAAGGGAGACCACCACCGGCAGAACGCCGCATGAGCAGAGCGGCAGGGGAATGCCGAATAGAGACGCGGCGAATACCGACCCAAATGTGTTTCCGGAGAGCCTTCGGTAGATGATTTCGGGATTGAGGAAGATATATAAAAGCCCGGCCAAAAATGTGCCGAAGAGAACGAAGGGCGCGGATTCTGTGAGAATCCACCAGATTTCACCAAGTATCTCGAGAATGATGTACCACATATCCATTGTATATCCCCATGCGGGGGATACCATTGAGTTAGCTATGCCTAACTCAATGGTATGGCACTCCCCTCCGATTGTCAAGTAATATTTTACAAGGAAAGTAGGAATTAATGGCGGGAGCGTCGGTTTTCTGTGCGGATATAAAAACGGCCCGTGATGTATCACGGGCCGTTTTTTCACTGCAAAGAAGAGGTTGCGTCTACAGGTTCAGCTTGTCCAGTCCCAACTCCTTTTTCTTGGCGTCGGTGGGGCCGCCGGTGGTGTAGTCCCATCCGACGATGTCGAAGAACGCCTTTTCGAGCTTGTCTATGTCTACGGTGTGACCCTTGTGGGGTCCACTGGTCAGGGGCGGATCGCCGATGCCCCGGGCATGAAGCTTCGAGTCTTTGGCCATAATGCCCTCCCGGACGTTGAAGGCCTTCCTGAGGCTCAAAATCCTCTCGCCGATTTTCAGGTATTCGTCCGCGGAGAAGTTCCAGCCGGTGGCGGCGTTGAGATATTCCACAGTGGGGACCGGTCCCGTCAGGGGGCCGAATTCGCACAGTCCGCATCCGTTGAGGACCTGCAGGTACCAGGACGTGGCGGTGTAGAGGTTGACCTTTTTCAGGTCCTTATCCTTGGCGCGCTTGACCATTTTCTTGGCCGCCGGGAAGATGTTTTTAACCTTCCAGACATATCCGTAGAGATAGCTGGAGATGGTATGTCGTCCCGGGGTGGGTTCGCACTGATATGCGATGGCGAAGCCCTCGTCATGCTTGGAATCGTGCATGGGGAGCTCCTGGCCGCCGGCATGGATCGCGTACTTGTAGGCGTCTCCGCCCAGCTCCGCGGCCGCCTTTTTCACGCCGTCCGCCAGCATGTCGCCGATGCCCTCCCGGTTGATGATCATCTCGGTGAGCTTTATGATGGTGTCCTTATCGCCCCAGGAGAGCTTCAGGCCGCCGGTGGCCTTTTCGTCCAGGATGTCGTTTTCGAAGCACTCGATGGCGAACGCCACGGCCCCGCCTGTGGAGATGGTGTCGATACCGGCGCGGTTGCACAGTTCATTGACTTCTATGATGGTGTCGAGGTCGTCATTGAGCACCAGCGCGCCGAAGGCGCACAGCGTTTCGTATTCGGGTTTGTGTCCCTCGGTGCCCTTGTATTTGCCGGTTTTCAGGTCGAAGACTCCTCCGCACCCCAGGGGACAGGACTGACAGTGGTACTTCTTCTTTTCGTGGGCGACGACCGCGTTGTCGGACAATTTGATGCTTTTCGTGTCGATTGGAAAATCGGTATATCCGACGCCGCTCCAGTTTTTCACCGGGCTGTCGCCGGTTTCGGAGGAAAAGGCGGTCAGGCCGGCGGTGCCGAATTGCTTGAAGATCTCCCTGACCGTGTGCGGCTCGGACGGAACCGACACGCCGGTGCGCACCATGATCTTGCTGAAGAAATTGAGCACCATGACCAGAAACTTGTCTACGGGATTTTCCTTGCGGTAGGTGTCCATGAACTTCTTGTTGACGGCCTTGAACTCATCGGGCTTGGCGACCGGGACCTTCATGGTTCCCTTGGCGGAGAACGCCTTGAGCTTCTTGCTGCCCATAACCGCGCCCAGGCCGGATCGCGCCGCAATGCGGCCGGCGTCGGTCACCACACCGGAGATCAGGGAGACCTTTTCCCCGGACTGACCGATGCAGGCGATCTGGATCCTCTTATCATTTAGTTTATCCCGGATCATGTCCTCGGTTTCCACCGTGTCCTTGCCCCACAGATCCTGAGCGTCGTTGAACTGGACCTCGTCGTCAACCAGGTGCACCCAGACCGGGTCCTTCGATGCGCCGGTAAAGAAAACGGCGTCGTATCCGGCCCGCTTTATTTCAAGAGAGAAATAGCCGCCGGAATTGGCGTCTCCCCAGCCGCCGGTGAGGGGGGATTTGCCCACCAACATGTAGCGTCCGCTGAACATGGCCCCGGTTCCGGTCAACAGCCCGGAACAGAAGCCAAGATACGCATCGGGTGAGAGCGGATCTATGCCCGCCTTCTGTTTCTGGGTCAGCACATAGGCGCCCAGTCCATATCCGGAAAGGAAGTTTTTGTAGACGTCCTCCCCCGGCTCAACCACTTCAAAACTTTTTTTTGAGAGGTCGACAATAAGATATTTACCCAAAAATCCGCCAGGCATGCGTATCCTCCTCTTTTGAATATCAAGAGTGAAAAGTATGAATCAAATAAAAAGAAAACCGATTCTCAATTACTCCTCGTTTCATATCACACCGCCGGTAATGTACTCCCCGTCATAAAAAAGGAAGCCCCCACCTGAAGCGAGATAACGCCCCCGGAAGGCTTCCTCCTTTGCAAACACGGCGGGGTGGCGGGTTACCTCGCTACCCTAACGGCCCGACCTTCCCATAAGGATGAACGGGCTCGGAAGATGTATATATCTGTATTGTTTATACCACATTTATTTCAGATGTAAAAGCGAAAATTCCCGTGAAAGCGACTCCTGAAAAAACCGCTTTTCTCTTTTCTCCGTCCTTGTCCTCTTTTTCCGTCTCCCTTCTCCTTCCCTCAGCCGTCTATTTCATCAACGTTTCCGGCCGGTGATCCCTCAATCCTGTTCGGGACATCGGATAATCTCGAGGTCTCGTTGGTAGTCGAAATCGTCGTCGTTGTCCTCGTCGTGACATTTCAGACAATCCTTCTCGGAATGGAGGTCCTTCATTTTCGTCTCCGGATTCCTCACATGAAGGCTTCCCGGGCCGTGGCAGGCCTCGCACTGGACGTTCAGATATTTCTCACCCTTCGTTATGTCGGTGAAACCGCCGTATTTTTTATACCCGGTGGTGTGACAGCTGATACAGTCCGGCTCGTACTGGCGCTTTTCCTCCTCCAGGGTGGGGTAGGCCCGGGAATGTTTCGTGGTCAGCCAGAAGGTGTAGATGGTTTTATGACAGGCGATGCACTTCTTGATCCCGACATACGTCGGATTGGCGTCCGGGTCCCATTCGGAGGACGTTCCGGCGTCGTCGGATTCCGTGCCGCCGTCGTCCGCGCCGGCATCGTCGTCTCCGGGGTCTTCAGGCGTTATTTTCTCCTTGATGGTGATCAGCCTGTTCATGTATCTATTCCCGATCGCCAGGACTGCCTCGTCATCGGGAATCTCGTCGCTCAGGGCAATGAGGGTCGGTGTCACGAAGTTCGGGTTATCCATCTCGCTTGCGGCTTCCATCTCACTGATCATCTCCTCGACCTTCTTCCGTTCAAGCTCGACGAGCTTCAGGCCGTAATCGACGTCCTCCCCCTCGGCCTTCTTCGCCAGAAAGTCCTGCTCGACCACGTCGAGCTGTTCCAGCTTCAGCTTCAGGTTCTGATACTCGATGGAGCCGATCCCCCCGCTGCCGGTCACGAAGAGATCGTAGGGGCGTTTTGGGCTCTGGATGTGTACATCCAGGCGCACGAGATATTTCCCCTGGTCGAAGCCCTGGGTGATGAGGGTGTGGTTGATCTTCGTCGGCTGGTAGTAATTGCCCCGGGGAAGATGCGCCGCGATGATCACGTCGATACCGTCGATCTTCTCCGCGATGATCTGGGCGTCGTCCATTCCGGTGTGGGCCAGCAGGATGATAAAATCCGCGGTATCGTCCAACTCCTTCAGGGCGTCCTTGATCGATTCCATCGGATCGAGCAGATCGATCCCCAGATCGTCCCTGCGGCTTTGAGTCAGTTCCACGCCCTCGCCCATGACCCCGATGATCCCGACCCGAAACCCGGCGACCTTCTTGACGATATACGGCTCGAAGAGGAGTTCTCCGCTTTCTGCATCCACGATGTTGGCCGAGACAAACGGGAACTCCGCCAGATCCCTCATCTCCAGGAGGTAATCGGTACCGTGCGCGAAATCCCGCTCGCCGGGGGCGAACGCAGTCCAGCCCATGGCGTTGTGGGATTCGATGAAACGCCTTCCCTGCAGGTCGTAGCTCTCATCAACGGTAGGCCCCAGATCATACTGGCGAAAGAGCATGTCTCCCGCATCCAGAAGGAGCAGGTCGTCCGTCTCCGAGGCGAGTCCCTTTACGTACGTTGCTTTCCTGGCAAGACCGCCAAGCTGGTTGCTTTTTCACCCACAGGGCTCGACCTCACCGAGCATATCGTTGGAATAGATAATGGTGAACGACGCAGCGTCCGGATCCTGGGGCCGTGTGCAATAGGTAACGGCCGACAGAACGAGCAGCAACGCAGCCATGATCATGAGATCTTTTGTGAATGTCCCCTTCATGAATACCCTCATTGATACAGATTATCTATTATATTTTACAGACCCTGTATTGTCAATACGTCTTAAAATATCGATACTGAATTTCCGAACCCTTGACACCGGCGGGAGGGGGGCGTAGTATCACTCTGTGGATGGAAAGACACATATTCCGCCGTTAAAGGATCCGGAGGATGATGTCGATGTCAGCGTCATCATCCCGACCCACAATAGGTTGTGGGCGCTTCCCGGGGCGATCGAGAGCGTGCAAGAACAACGGTTTACCCGGTGGGAGCTGATCGTGGTGGATGACGGTTCCACCGACGGGACCCGCGACTGGATTAAGCGGCACGCCCCCCGAGTACGGTATATCTATCAGGAGAACCGCGGCGTATCCGCCGCCCGAAACCGGGGGATTGCACAGGCAAACGGGCGATACATCGCCTTTCTCGACTCGGACGACCGATGGATGCCCGAGAAGCTGGCCCGGCAGGTTTCCGTGATGGAGGCCGAGGGGGCGGAGGTTTCCTATACCGACGAGATATGGATCAGAAACAAGAGAAGGGTGAATCCGAAAAAGCGGCATAAAAAATTTACCGGGGACATCTTCCTGCAATCGCTTCCCCTGGTGATCGTGAGCCCCTCGTCGGTGATGATTCAAAGGCTGGTGCTTTCCGATGTGGGCCTGTTCGACGAGATGCTCCTGGCGTGTGAGGATTACGATTTATGGCTCCGCATCACCAGCCGGTATCATGTGAGATACATCGACGAGGCGTTGATCGTCAAGACCGGCGGCCATGACGACCAGCTTTCCCACCGCTTTTGGGGTCTGGATATGCTGAGGCTGTATGCCCTGGAGAAGATACTCAATACGGAAAAACTCTCCCGCGAGCGGGCCCGGGCGGTGATGGAGGAAATCGTCAAAAAGGGGCGGGTGGTGCTCGGTGGGGCGAAGAAGCGGGGGAACGATCCCGCGGTTCGATATTACGAGGATATGGTGAACAGATATGAGCGACTGCTCGAAATATAACGGTGTTGTGGGGAATTTGGAGGTTTTCTCCGTCTCCCCCGACCTGATCGATCAGGAGGGACTGTTCGGCGCCCCGTGGGAACGCCTGCGGGGAGACGAGGCGGACGATCTTTTGGTCTCATCGATTCGACAATGCGGCGTCCGCGAGCCGATCAAGCTGATCACGGCCGCGGGCGTTGATGACAGGTATCACCTCGTCACCGGGAGGGGCCGCCTGCTGGCGGCCCGGGACCTGGGGCTGGAGGCGGTTCCCGCGATGCTCCTGGACACGGGCAGGGAAGACGCCGTCATCCGGGGACTCATGGAGCATTACCCGGACCGGCGCTATTCGGCGGCCCAGTGTGCCGTGCTTATGGATCGCTTGGTGAACGATATCGGCGTCGAGCGCTTCCGGCTGTTGAGTGGCGATGTGCCGGCGCTTTTGGGATTTTCGGCTCAGGAGCGGGTTCTGGATGATCTTCTGGCCGCGGCCGGCCTGGGTGTCGACATCCTGGGGCTGGCTCACGGGCGGGGCTATTCCCTGCGGATCCTCATGCGATGGGCGAGGTTCGATACCGCGGACCGAAGAGACATTGCGGAACTCCTGCGGCGGGTGCGGCTCGGCTCCGGTCCCGCGGACGAGGTCCTGGGCGTCTTGTGGGAGATGAAGGTGCGGGACGAGACGACGGTGAAAGACATCCTTGATTCTCACGAGTTGGTCCCGCTTCTCGACGGCGACGAGGGGGAGGTAATCCGCCGGGGCGAGGAGCTGCGGTCTCTCCTTCGGGGGCTCCGCTATCCTCGTTTCACCGCACAGAAAATGGAATTCGACCGGGCGGCGGCGTCCCTTCCCCTCCCGAAATCGGCGTCGATCGACCACCACCCCACCTTCGAGGGGGATGGAATCGGCTTTTCGTGTCGGTTTTATGACCCCGACGACATAGAGGAGGCGGCCCGGTTTCTCACAGAGGCCGCGGGGAGTGATGCGGTGAGGAAGCTCTTTTCGCTGGTGTAACATGGACATGGACCGACCTTGGCAACTCTACATCCTCGACGACGCCCGGGAGTATCCCCTGACGTCGCACATCGCCGGGAAGGTGGAATCCGCCCCCCGGTATGTGTCCGGAATTTCAGACGTACCGGAATTACCAAACACCAATGGGACGCTGATCCTGGCGGCCCACCGGGGACGGATCGTGAAACGGTGCCCCGGCACGAGACGACATATCTGCTGCAACTACCATGTCGTCAACCAGGTCCTGGGGTGCAGCCTTGGGTGCACCTACTGTATCCTTCAGGACTACCTGAACGTCCCCGGCACCCTGATCAACGTGAACATCGATGACACCTTCCAAGAGCTGGACCGGACGCTGGCCCGCCGGCGAAGGTACATATACCGGGTGGGGACCGGGGAGCTGGCGGACAGCTTCCACATGGACGAGCTGACCGACTTTTCCCGGCGGTTCGTGTTGTACGCCCGGAAAAAGAAGGGGATGATTTTCGAGCTGAAGACAAAGAACGACCGGATTGATCATATCCTCGATTTGGATCACGGGGGCGGGACGATCGTCTCCTGGTCCCTGAACGCCCGGTCCATCGCCCGCCGGGAGGAGAAAAACGCCCCTTCAATTGAGGCGCGGCTCAAGGCGGCGAAGCGCGTTGCGGAAGCCGGCTACTTCCTCGGTTTTCACTTCGATCCCCTGGTGGATTTCCCGGGGTGGCGGGAGGAATACCGGGATGTGGTTCGGATGATATTCGACGCCGTCGACCCGAGCCGCATCCTCTGGGTGAGCCTGGGGACGTTTCGCTGCCCTCCCGGGCTGATGCGCATCGTCAATCGGCGATATCCTGAAAGCGTGCTGCTGTCCGGCGAGAGCTTTCCGGGAGACGACGGCAAGCTCAGGTATCTGAAATCGATTCGCGTTGAGATGTATACACAGATGGTCAGGTGGCTGAAAGAGGTCGATCCCGACCTCTTCGTCTATCTCTGCATGGAGCGGCGCGACGTGTGGGAGCGGGTGTTCGGTCCCATCGGTCCGATCCCGAAAAACAACGCCGGGCTGGATCGCATGTTCCATGAATCCCTGGTCCGAAGGTGGGTGCCTTATGTCAAAGATTAAGGTTACTCTGACGAAAGGCAATACGGAGCCGCCGGCCCGATTGACGGTGACCGATCCGTTGCCCGACACCCCGGAATGGGACGCCCTGTGCAAGAAGTGCGGCAAGTGCTGTTTCGACAAGCTCGTCGACGAGGAGGACAATCTCATCGCCGCGACTCCCTGTGAGCATCTCGACCAGGAGACGGGCCTGTGCCTTGTGTATGAAGACCGTTTCACGGTCTGTCCGGAATGCATCAAGCTGACTCCGGAAAACCTCCCCACGTTCGACTGGCTCCCCGACGACTGCGGCTATGTCGAGCACTTCAGGCTGAGAGAGAAGGACATAAGGGAGGAGGATACGGAACATGCTTCCCGGTAAACGGACCATGGGGGCATTTCGTTGTTGCCATCGGGGGGATTTTCTATTATTCTAATAAGTTGCACGTTCGTTTTTTATGTATACAGGCGTGTCGGCATCGGGGCCGAGGGGAGGCGTATACGTGCATGAGCTTCCGGTCACAGAGGAAATCCTGAAGATCGCCCTGAATCACGGCGAGAAAAACGGGGCGCACAAAATCGTTCGCATTTACCTTTCCATCGGCGAGCTGACGGACCTGATCGACGAGTGGGTCCAGCGCTACTTCGACTACCTGGCGAAGGATTCCATGGCCCAAGACGCCAAGCTGATTATCGAGCGGATTCCCATCCGAGTCCTGTGCGATGAGTGTGGGGAGACCTTTGAGGTGGACAAAAAGATAATGGACTTTGCCTGTCCCGCCTGCGGGGAGAGAAGCGCGAAGTTATTGTCCGGTCGAGAGTTCACGGTAAAGAGCATCGAGATCATGTAAATTAAAGAACTGAAGATGACGCGAATTGCGCTCATCTTCGACGAAAATTGTAATTCACTGTAGCGAGAAATATAGGGAATAGGAGACAGTACACTATGCCGGTCAAGTTGGTAACCATCCAGGAAGACATACTCAAGGACAACAATGAGATGTCGAAAATGCTGAGGGCCCGCTATGCGGAAAGCGGGACCTTCGTGGTCAACCTGATGTCGTCCCCCGGGGCGGGGAAAACGTCCACCATCATCGAGACGGTCAAGCGATTGGGAGACGATATCAAGGCGGCGGTCATCGAGGGGGACGTCACCTCCACCGTGGACGCGGAAAAGATGGACGAGGTGGGCATCCCCGTGGTGCAGATAAACACCGGGGGCTCGTGTCATATCGATTCGGCGATGATCGAGCAGACGCTGGATACCTTCGACGCCACGCCCTTCGATCTGGTCATCGTGGAGAACGTGGGCAACCTCGTCTGCCCCGCTGAGTTCGAGGTGGGCGAAGACGTCCGGGTCATGATCCTCTCGGTCCCCGAGGGCCACGACAAGCCGAAAAAATATCCCCTCATGTTCACCGAGACAGAGGCGTGCATTCTGAACAAGATGGATCTTCTGCCCTATACCGATTTCGACATGGATGAGTTCGAAAAGTCGGTGAAATCTCTCAATCCGAAAACCACGATCTTCCCGGTTTCCATGAAAACCGGCGAGGGACTGGACCCCTGGGTGGCTTGGCTCAGAGAGCGCGTCCTGGCGAAAAAAGGCTGATCATGACACAGAATTCGTCCGTATACGCCCGGCTCAGGGATCGCCTGTCCGTAACACCCATGGGCGCCCCGCAGGGTGACGACTTTATCGAGATACTTGAGATGCTCTTTACCCCCGAGGAGGCGGAGTTTTCCCTGGTGCTTCCCTTTCTTCCGGCGCCGCTTTCGGACATCGCCCGGGCGGCGGGGATGTCCGTTCCCGACGCCCGACGCATACTGGACTCCATTGCAGACAAGGGTCTCGGCTTTCTGATAGACTATAACGAAGACTCCTACGGCATGCTCGCCGACGTGGTGCCGGGCATCTATGAATTTCCGATCATGAAAGGTACCCTGGATATCGACTACGATCGGCTCAAGGAGCTGTGGCGCCGATACCATATGAACGGCTGGGGCGGCGACGAAGAACCTCTGGGTGGGCCGATCCCCATGGGAAGAATCCTGCCGGTGGAGACGACCCTTGCATCGTCATCTGTGGTTCTTGACAGAGACTCCATCGAACATTATATACGCACCGCATCTCACCTGTCGGTGAGCCATTGTTCGTGCCGCACCACCATCGAGGGGTGTGACCGCCCCCGGGAGGTGTGCCTGGGCGTGGGCATCGGCGCGAAATTCCTGGCCGAGCGGGGCATCGCCCGGCTTATCGATGTCGACGAGGCCCTGGCCATCGTGGAGACCGCTCACAAGGCGGGGCTGGTCTCCGTATCGTCCAATTCAGAAAATCGGGTGTCGTTCATCTGTCACTGCTGCCCCTGCTGCTGCGGGCAGCTTGCGGTGGCCACCGTACACGGACGATATGATCTCCGGCCGGTGGGAAGCAATGTCGCCCTTTTGGACTCCGAATCGTGCACCGCCTGCGGCGTGTGCGAGGGGATCTGCCCCATGGATGCCGTTGCGGCGGACGACGGCGTCGTCGACCCGGATAGGTGCATTGGGTGCGGCCTGTGCGTCGAAGCCTGTCCCACAGGTGCGATTACCCTTGTCCCCAGGGATCCCGTCCCGGACGTCCCCGCCACCGTGTTCGAATGGAGTCAACGGGCCGTTGAAGCTAAGGGGACGTTGAATGAATACATAAAAGCGCTGACCGTACCCACAGAAACCGCAGATGAGACTACAGATGACTGATTACGAAATCCTCGACCGCATCATCCACCCGAAATCGATCGCCGTCGTGGGGGCGTCTCCCACGCCGGGGAAATACGGCTGGTTGTATCTCTTGGCCATCCAGAGTATGGGATATGCCGGGAATATTTACCCCATCAATAAAAAGGTTGAAGAAATCCGGGGCGTGAAAACCTATCCGAGCCTGGAGGACCTCCCAGAGGCGCCGGACCTGGCGGTCTTTACCATCCCCGCCCGTCACGTGCCCGAGGAGCTGGAGCGGGCCCGACGCCTGGGAGTGAAAGGCGCCGTCATTCAATCGGCGGGCTTTTCCGAGGACGGGGACGAGGGCGCCCGCCTGGAGGAGGAGATCAAAAAGATCTCGAAAAAGGGGATCCGGGTAATCGGCCCCAATTGCTTCGGCACCTATTCCCCAAAGACCGGGATCACGGTGATTCCGGGGTCTGACTTCTCCCGGGAGCCGGGCCCGGTGGGCTTTTTCGCCCAGAGCGGCGGTATGACGGCTGACCTGGGGCAGCTTGCCAGGAGCTACGGCGTTCGATTTTCGGCGATGGTAAGCTACGGAAACGGCGCGGACGTGACCGACCTCGATCTGCTTTCCTATTTCGCCCGGGACCCGGATACACACATCATCGCCGCGTATCTGGAGGGGGTTTCCGACGGAGAGAAGTTTTTTCGGCTGCTCAAGGAGACGGCCCCAAAAAAGCCCGTTGTCATTTGGAAGGGCGGCACAACGCCGGCGGGTCGCCGGGCGGTGATGAGCCATACCGGCTCTCTGGGGGGCGAAGAGCGGGTATGGGACGGCATCTTCGCCCAGACCGGGGCGGTGAGGGTGACGGATCTCTCCGAGATGATCGATACCCTGATGGCGTTCTCCCTTGTGTATCCAAAGGGCGGCAGACGGCTTGCCATGCTGGGAGGGGGCGGTGCCCTCTGCGTGGAGGCGTCTGATATCGCATATCATTATCAATTCACCTTCCCCTCCTTTTCCCAGGACGTTTCCGCCCGCATCGGATCGCACCTTTCGGCCACCGGCAGCAGCCCGGGAAATCCCGTGGACACCGGGAACCCGATGGTCCCCCCCGATGCGCTGCTCGACATCATGGAGGCGGCGGCGAACACGGGCGATATCGATACGATACTCCTTTCCCAGACCATGCAGCATATCCACGTGATCATGAGGCGAATCACCGAAAGCGAAGACACCCCCCTTTCTTCCTTCGCGTACTACCCACGGCTGGCCGAGGGAATCAAAAAACTCCGTTTGGAAACCGACGTCCCGATCGTCGGGGTGTTTCCCCGGACAAGCACCACTGAGGACGACCAGGACATGGAGCTGGAGCGTGAATGGCGCAGGGCGCGTTCGGCCTTTCTTTCCGCCGGCGCCCCGGTATACTCCACGGTGGTCCGGGCAATCGCCGCCCTGGATCGGGTGTGCCGGTACGTGGAATTCAAAAACGCCGTATCGGCGACGTAGCGGGTTCCCACTGTACCTCTTCCCTTTCGCTGTGGCCGGGGAACCGATAGAAACGTGCACATGTACAATTCGGAGGTTTCCATGAACGACCACGCGGTCCTCGACAGGATACTGCACCCGAAATCCCTGGCCCTGGTGGGGGCCTCAAACACCCCGGGGAAGTTCGGCTGGCTCTATCCCAAGGCCATATTCGATATCGGCTATTCCGGAAAATTTTATCCCATCAATAAAAATGCCGATGAGATATTCGGTCATAAAGTCTACCGTTCCCTGTTGGAGCTGCCGGAGACGCCGGACCTGATGGTGGTGACGGTGCCGGCAAAATACGTCAAAGGCTACCTGGAAGAAGCCCTCGAGATGGGGATACCGGGGGCGGTGGTGATGTCGTCCGGCTTTTCGGAGTTCTCCCGGGAGGGAGCCGGGATGGAGCGGGAGCTCTTTGCCATCGCGCAGCGGGGCATACGCATCATCGGACCCAACTGCTTCGGCATCTATTCCCCGAATGCGGGGATCACCGTCATCCCCGGCGCCGGTTTTTCGAGGGAGTCCGGCCCGGTCGGTTTTTTCTCCCAGAGCGGGGGCATGGTCTCCGACATCGGCCAGATGGCCCTGGGCAGGGGCATTCGCTTTTCGGTGGCGGTCAGCTACGGCAACGCCGTGGACGTGGACGAGGGAGCCATGCTCCAATACCTGGCGGACGACCCGGATACGAAGATCATCTCGGCGTATATCGAGGGCGTGAAGGACGGCCGGAGGTTCTTCGAGCTGCTGAGCGACACCGCGAAGAAGAAACCGGTGGTGATCTGGAAATCCGGTCTGACCGACGCCGGGGGGAGGGCCGCCCAAAGCCACACCGGCTCGATGGGCGGGGACAGGGAGATTTGGGAGGCGGTGTTCGCCCAGACCGGGGTCATCGGTGTCCGGGGGCTGGAGGAGATGCTGGATGTTTTAATGGTGCTGGCCTACATTCACCCGCTGGGCGGCAGGGACATCGCCATCGTGGGCGGCGGTGGCGGGCTGGCGGTGGAGTCCGCGGACCTCATCGACCTTGCGGGGCTCAATCTCCCTGTCTTTTCGGAGGAGACCGGACGGAAGATCGGCGCACTGCTCCAGGGGGCGGGGAGCAGCCCCACCAATCCGGTGGACGTGGGAAACCCGGTGGTGCACGCCTCCACCCTCGTTGAGATCATGAAGATCATAGCGGAAAAGGAGAAGGTGGATATCTTTTTCGTCATCCAGTTTCTGTTTCACATCTATATCCTCCTTCGGAGGATGTCCGGCCAGGAGGATGTGCCGCTTGAGAACTTCGCCACCTACCCGGCCCTGGCGGAAGGCATCAGGGAAATATGCGAGACATACAACCTGCCGGTCATCGGCGTCTTTCCGGAGACCGCCACATCAGAAAAACCCGACGAGGTGGAGCTGGAGCTGGAGTGGCGAAAGGCGCGGAGCGCGCTCCTGGAGGTGGGGGCGCCGGTGTATCCCTCCATGGAGCGGGCAGTGAACGCGGTGAGGAAGCTGACCGACTACCAGGACTTTCTCAGGCGGGTGACCGGAAAGCGGGACCTGGGTGACGGGAAGTGCCGCCTACCGCGCCCCCTGGAGCGGATTTAACGCATTGGCGGGAACGGAGGGATCGTGACGAAGGAGCCGAAAGAGCGGGGCGCCACCATCCGCCGGGAGATCATCGAGCTGATGGCCTTTCGTCCCGTCACGATCCGGGACATCTCCCGGGCGGTGGGTATCACGGAAAAGGACGCGGCGGCGCACCTGGAACACGCCCTGAAGTCGGTAAACCGGGAGGGGTACGCCGTGGAGGTGGACCCCGCCTGTTGTCGGCAGTGCGGATTCGTCTTCTCCGGCCGAAAAAAAACAAAGAAGCCTTCCCGCTGCCCCGAGTGCAAAGAGGGGAGCATCGAGCCCGCGGTCTATTTCATCAGAAAGCAATAATAGTCGGAAGTTCTGTGATCTCGTCGATCGACCGGAATGCGGCGCTCCGACGGTCCCGGGAGGCCGACAGGGCGAATGTGCGCTTTTTTTGTCTTCCCGATGGCACCGGTGCTATAATGGGACACGTCATGACTTTTATTACAGTAATAAAGTATTACAGGAGAGCGACATGATAAGGAAAACACAAGCGACGGCGGCGATCGTTCTGGCCGTGCTCTTGTGCGTATTCACGGCCGGGATAGGCTGTGCCCAGGAGGCGGTGACGCCCCGGGAGGTAATCGACACGGTGCGGGAGGCCGCGGAATACCTCGCCGCCAACGGCGACTCGGTCCTGGACGAATTCAACGATCCGAACGGCCCCTGGATCTACGGCGATACCTATGTGTTCGTGATGGACTGCGAAAACGACGTCTACGCCGCCCATCCCATGAGCGACATCGTGGGGAAAAGGATCGATGAGTTCGTCGACGCCAAGGGAAACCAATCGGGTATCGAGGAATGCGCCGCCGGGAATAATCCGGAAGGGGCCTGGGTGGAGCTGTTCTGGCACACGCTTGATTCCGACGAGATGACGAGGAAGGTCAATTACATCTATAAGCTGCCCGGCTCCACCTATACCCTGGCCTCGGGAATCTACAATTCCACCCTGACCATCGAGGAGCTGAACGCGATGGTGGCGGAATAGTTAAAAAAATATGTTTTACAGATCGGGAGTGGCGAGGGCCGCTCTTTTAAACGCGGCCGTGATGCGGGTGAAACAGCCCCATTCCCTGAAGAGATGACAATCTCCCAAACGGCGCCTCCCCTGATAAAAAATGGGGGAGTACCCATACGGCCCGCCCTACTATATGATTTCTTCATCCCCGGGCGTGTGTCTATGCTATAGGTACGAGTTCCTCCCGGACGACGGGGCGGCCGTACGGCGTGGGGGATGACGGGGGGGTGTCACATAAAGACAATTGATATACTGAAAGGAGTTGACATGAAGATTCCGACGATTCTCGGCCTGCTGGCGATCGGTATGCTCGCCGTCGGGACGATTGCCCTGGCGGGAGAGATGCGAATAGACTCGGCGGGTGGCTCTACGGCGGCCTACATAGACGACGGGGGTCGGGTGGAGAACGCCTCCCGCACCACCATCGGCTACATCAACTCGGACGGCCGAGTGGAGGACGCCTCACGATCAACCGTCGGCTACGTGGATTCCTCCGGCCGGGTGGAGGACGCCTCCCGCTCCACCATCGGCTACATCAACTCGGACGGTCGGGTGGAGAACGCCTCCCGCTCCACCATTGGCTACATCGAAAGCGGACGCATTGAAAACGCCTCCCGCAGCACCATATATACCTACTCGGGCCTCCCGAATTATCGGGTCCTGGGGGCGTACCTCTTCTTCTTCGGGGGATTTTAAGGGCGAAAGCACCCACGCCCCGGCGGCCGGGAGGGCGGCCTTCACCGTCCCGGCCGGTCATATTCGAATATAATACGCCCCGGGGTCGATGGGACACCGGGGCGGTATGTTTTTATCGAATGCCCTTTCGGGATGTTGGAGGATTACGCTTCGATGACACCCGTTTTCCTGAGGTGCTCGCCCACGCGTTTCATTCCCTCCGTAATGTCGATTCGGGGTGCGTAGCCCAGGATCTCCTTCGCCTTGTCGCACGAGACACCGGTCCGGGTGGTCAGGATGCCCACGCCCATCGGGGTCAACACCGGCTTTTTACCGAACGCCACATACAGGGCGTACATGATGAGGGCGAGGACCTTCGCCAGCGACGCGGGGATGTTTTTCGTTACCTTCGGAAACCCCGCCGTTTCGGCGAGGGTATTGAAATAGGTATTCCAGGTCAGGGCGTCCGGCGGCATCGAGCGGTCGTCCGTCACGATGAACACCTCCCCCGGGGCGCGATTATTGGTGAGGGTCAGCATGGTGGCGTCGATCAGATTATCGACATACACCAGCCAGCAGATCCCCCGACCGTCGCCGATGAGGGTCATCCGCCCCTCTTTCATCAGCTCCACGATTCTGAGTACCCAGTTGGGGGAGCCGGGGCCGTATACGGCGGGGGGCCTGAGGATCACGCCGGGGAAACCCTCCTCCCGGTGGCGCCGTAATATCTCCCGCTCGGCTATTCCCTTGCTGGTGCCGTAGTGTCCGCCGGTGTTGGAATAGGGGGTCGCCTCCGTGGTGATTTTCTCCCGCTTCATGCCGATGACGGCGTTGGAGCTCATGTATATGAATCGGGCCACGGATGCTGTGGCCGCGGCGTCCACCAGGGCCAGGGTGCCGTCCCGGTTGACCCGATAGAACTCCTTCTTCAGGCCGTAATCCCCCACCATCGCCGCCAGGTGAAAGACGTAGTCCACCCCCTCAAGCCCAGCGCGCAGCACGGAGGTGTCCAGCAGATCCCCGGTGACGACGGTGACGCGATCGCCGAAGAGGGATCTTGCCTTTTCCGGGTTTCTGGCCAGCACCCGGACCTCATGCCCCTCGCTGATGAGCCGCTCGGTTAAAGCCGCGCCGATAAACCCTGTGCCGCCGGTTACGAATGATACCTGTGTCATACAAAAATATTCCTGATTGAAAGAAAGGGCAAAAAAAGTCTCTTATATCACCGGTCGTGCCGTTTGTCAAATACTCATATTCGTCATATCCAACATCTTTTGGCCGATTGTTCATCTTGCCTTTTGGCCGGATTTATGATACGTCAATAGGCGGCGGTCATATATACCCGAACGAGAACGTCATCCCGGAGGAGACATGAAACAGATTACCGGAAGGGCGGTTATCGCCCAGGGCGGCGGTCCGACGGCGGTCATAAACCAGAGCCTTGTGGGCGCGGTGCTCCAGGCCAGGCGTTACCCCCACATTACCAATTTTTACGGCGCAGTCAACGGCGTGGAAGGGCTGATGAACGAGCGGTTCATCGACCTGACCCAGGCGTCCACCCATAATCTGGAGGTGGTTGCCCGGACACCGGCGGCGGGATTACTCTCCTCCCGCCACAAGCCGACGACTGACGACTGTGCGCGGATATTCGAGGTCCTCAAGGCCCACGGCATCAGATATTTTTTCTATATCGGCGGCAACGATTCCGCTGAGACCTGCAAGATCGTCAATCAGAACGCCAACGCCGCGGGATATGAGCTTCGAGTCATTCACATTCCCAAGACCATCGACAACGACCTTTTGGCGACGGACCACTGCCCCGGATACGGATCCGCGGCAAAGTTCGTGGCCCAGGCCTTTGCCGGGGTGAACCTGGACAACCGGAGCCTTCCCGGGGTGTATATCGGCGTGGTGATGGGGCGGCACGCCGGATTTCTGACGGCGGCCTCGATCTTCGCCCGCACCTACGACGACGACGGCCCGCACCTCATCTATCTGCCGGAGAAGGCCTTCGATCGGGACCGGTTCCTGGGTGACGTGGAGAATATCCTGAAAAAGTTCGGGCGGTGCGTGGTGGCGGTCTCCGAGGGGGTGTCCGACAAAAAGGGCGAGCCGATCATCACACAGCTTATGGACTCCGTCGAGCGGGACGCCCACGGCAACGTGCAGCTTTCCGGCCTGACCTCTCTGGGGGACGCCCTGGTCCAGACTGTCAAGAAGAAGCTCGCGGTGAAGCGGGTCAGGTCTGACACCTTTGGATATCTTCAGCGGTCGTTTCTGGGGTGCATCAGCTCCACCGACGCCCAGGAGGCGAGGGAGGTGGGCGAGTGGGCGCTGCAGTTCGCCACATGGCACAACGTGGACGGCTCGGTGATCATCGAGCGGGTCGGGGATTATGCCGTGCGATATCGCCTGGAAAAGCTGGACGCCGTAACCGGCGGCACCAAGGAGATGCCCCCGGAGTTCATCGAGGGGGACAACATGGTGACCGTGGACTTCAAGAACTACGCCCGGCCGCTGGTGGGATCTCTGCCTCCCCACGAACGCATTCACGCGCCGGAGGTGGAAAAAGTCATGGGGTGATACAATGGCTTCAGTAGCACGGCTGCTCAGGCATATCGCGGGATTCGCCGTGGGCGTCACCGTTTTTGCGGTGCTGATCCCCACGGGCCTCTTCTTCGCATCCCGCTGGCTGGACGGCATCCTTGGGTGCGCTCCCTTCGGCACACAATTAGCGCGAACGATACTCGGTGTTGTGTTTCTGTTGCCGGGCCTCATTTTTGTCGTCTGGTCCAATCTCTTCCTCGTCATCCGGGGAAGGGGCGGCCCCGCCGACGGATTCGGCGTGACGGTGAGCCCCCGGACGGAAAAACTGGTGGAGTCCGGCCCCTATCGCTACACGAGGAACCCGATGGTTTTCGGCGCCTATATGTGTTACATCGCGTGTATGCTCTTTCTCGGCTCTCCCATGGGGCTTCTAATCATGGCGGCCTTCATTCCTATGACGGTTTTGTATCTGAAGTGGGTGGAGGAGCCGCGATTGAAGAAGGATTTCGGCGAATCGTATGACGACTACCGCCGACGGGTGTCGATGATCGTGCCGATGCCGCCGAGACAAAGCGATGACCGGGTCGGAAACTGAGGTTCACGACCCGATTATCCCGCACCGAACCGTCGCGCATCTGCCCCCAGCTTATCCCGAGGAACAGTGGTGAGTCTGATGTCTTTCCTTTTCCGAACGGTACGTCCGGCTGTTCGGCTTTTCATTCAATTTTGTGTGGAGCATTGCCGTGGTTTTGGGAACCGGCATACAACTGCCTGCGGGGCCGACCTCACAGGTGGGGAAGCAGCGGGAATACACAGATGAGATAATGACTTTCTCCCGGGGTCTCCGATCGACTCGGAACATCCGGATGATACATCCCGTCCTCCCGGCGTGCTTTCCGACCCGGCGGATCATTTTCGGCAGGGGAAGTGCGGGGTGGGGGGAGACTTCGTGAGCGAAGATCCTTTAAAAGACGCGAGAGCCCCCTGGTGTGTATATCTCGTGGAATGCAGTGATGGCACGCTTTATTGCGGCGTCACCACCGATATCTCCCGGAGGCTTGCCGAGCACAACAGGGGGACGGCATCCCGCTATACCCGGGGGCGACGGCCCGTGGTCCTCGTCTCCCAGGCGCCGTGTCCCGATCGGGCGTCGGCCCTGGTCCTGGAGGCGGCGGTCAAGAGACTGCCGAGGGGGAAAAAGCGGAATTTTCTGGAGGCACACAATAAAAAGGGGAAGTGAAGCGGCACGGGAACAAACCAGCGATGAAATGGAAAGGTGAATCATGTTCCCCTGGAAGTAATGAAAAATACGTGAAATAGTACGTGGCAAGGCAGTACTGATAAAAAACCTTCTTTGGAGGAATGGGTACTACATATGATATTTCAATGTGAAGGGAAATTTGCGCAGCATGCATATATTTTTGTTAATATTGTATCCTGTTTGTGTTATGTTTCTTTCACACGCAAACTATGATTAACGGGGGTGATAAAAAACATATATAGGACCCCCGCGAGATAAAAAACCACATCAAGGTTTACCTGATGGATCAGAAACATATACCTGATAAGAAAAATATTGCTGCGTATGCCTTGGCCGGGCTCTCCCTGTTTTTCCATTTCAAACTTTCATTTAGTAATGTTAACTCAATCATCGTATTAATCGCGTTGCCGCTTTTCTTTTTTTCCACGTTGGGAAGCCTCAGGGCCAGGCTGGCGCTGATCGGTTTTCTCATGTTTTTGTGGGTTAACTCCTTTATATTACTGAAAGATTATTTTTCTTATTTAGTCTATGGTTTCCATAGTGTTACTTACTATACTACTATTCTTATAACGATATCGGCCGTTATCTTTTTATTTGTATCAACTGATATTGAGGAAACGGCATCTCGGTTTTCCGAAAATACACCCGTTATGCTGACGGCCATGTTGTTCATTTTAATATTTCTTTGGAAACTGATGCAATTGATTACACTCCCGATGCTCAGTTACGGGGAGCTCCTGGTAGATCTGGACGTGGAAGGCTTGTTTCCCGTGAAATATCCTTTTCTTGATTCAGTATTGGTCGTATTGAGTGTTTTTATTTCTCACACTCTCATGAGAAAGAAGGCCATTGGATATATTCTCGCTCCGAGTGTGCTCATAATGATAACATTGATCAACCTGTATCATGTTTTTTCCCAGGTATTTATCAGCGGAATGTATAAGGCATCAAATATCTATGGTGTTTTGTTGTATTACATTTTCCCGCTGGTGGCAACGGTACTTGTAATCTTTTTCTATTTCCAACCTGGAAGAGTACTGTGTGAGTATTTCAGAGTTAATATCGAGAATAAACAAAAGAGTAACGAAAGGGACAGCTAACATACCATGAGGAAGACACTTGTTCTCACCGCAATTGCAGCAGTGTGTATCGCGCTGGTTTTTATAGCGCACACCACAATTGTCAAGAGAAACAGCCCGGTGTCAGAGAAGTGGTGTTGGTGTTTTAAAACCTTTTTTTATTGCTCTCCTGTCGTGGCCGGCGACATGGTCTATGTAGCATATAGCACGTCTCGTGGATATGGGGAGAATTGTCTCTATGCCATAAATAGGGATTCGGGCGAGTTGGAATGGGAGTATTGTGAGGATGATGCTGAATACTTTTCCTCTCCTTCGGTGGCTGATGGCGTTGTGTATACAAGAAGGATGGGTAAATACTCTGATGACAGGGACTATCTGTATGCCGTAGACGCGGCAAACGGCACAATGAGATGGCGATTTGAGCTGGGAGATGTATTGGGAGAGATTTGTGCTTCGCCCACTGTCGTCGAAGGTATCGTGTATGTGAAGAGCACAGATACTCTCCTCTATGCCGTTGACGCACAAAACGGGGAACTATTGTGGCAGTTTGAAACAGAAGAATTTATTCGGTCTTCAGCTCCGGCGGCGGCGAACGGCGTGGTGTGTATTACAACGGATAATTATCTGTATGCGATTGACACGCAGAGCGGTGAGTTGAACTGGCAATACATGATAAGATGTTCCCCCCGGGAGTTATCCCTAACTGTGGCCGATGACGCGGTCTATATGGTGACAATAGAAGGGCGTTTTAATTCAATTGATAAAGGGCGTCTTTATGCAATTGATATTGTCAGCGGTGAGAAGAGGTGGGAGTATGAATGTGAGGTGTATGGGGAGTTGTTGGTAATTGATGCCCCACCATCTGTAGTGGATGGAATGGTCTTTTTAGGTGCTACTCACATTGATGGTGATTTTGGTGAATATGTTTATTTTGGTGTTATGTGCGGTAGTCACGAGTTGTGTTGACAGTTTGCCTTCCTGCAAGACGGTTCTACTATACTACGCTACGCTTTCCTCGGCTACCGT